>NZ_LZII01000038.1:0-2014 GCF_001667425.1 Mycobacterium sp. 852002-51613_SCH5001154
GCCCCGTAGTTGGGGGGCGGTGGGTAGCCCGGAGGGTTGTGCTCGCTGCCGTGGGGATCGGCCGGGGTGCCTGGATACTCGGGAGGCTGGCTCATGTCCGTCCTAGCTGTTGACTCAACCTGTGGGCACGCGCACACGGGAACTTAGCAAAGATGAGTGCTCGGCGCCCGGATTGGTTTTCGTGGTATGCCTGAAGCCGTGTCCGACGGTCTTTTTGACCTGCCCGGCGCGCCGCCGACGAGCGATCACGCCCTGGGCGTGTCGGCCGGTGCACCGTTGGCGGTGCGCATGCGGCCGGCCTCGCTGGACGAGGTGGTCGGCCAGGAGCACCTGCTGGCGCCCGGGTCGCCGCTGCGCCGCCTGGTCGAGGGATCGGGCGTCGCGTCGGCCATCCTCTACGGCCCGCCGGGCAGCGGCAAGACCACACTCGCCGCGCTGATCTCCCAGGCGACCGGCCGCCGGTTCGAGGCGCTGTCGGCGCTGTCGGCCGGGGTCAAGGACGTGCGGGCGGTCATCGAGAAGGCGCGGCATGCGCTCCTCAACGGCGAGCAGACGGTGCTGTTCATCGACGAGGTGCACCGCTTTTCCAAGACCCAGCAGGACGCCCTGCTGTCCGCGGTGGAGAACCGGGTGGTGCTGCTGGTGGCGGCAACCACCGAGAACCCGTCGTTCTCCGTGGTGGCGCCCCTGCTGTCCCGGTCGCTGATCCTGCAGTTGCGCCCGCTGGGCGCCGACGACATCCGCGCCGTCGTCCAGCGGGCGATCGACGACCCGCGCGGGCTGGGCGGGAAGGTCGCCGTGGCGCCCGACGCCGTCGACCTGCTGGTGCAGCTGGCCGCCGGCGACGCCCGCCGGGCCCTGACCGCGCTGGAGGTCGCGGCCGAATCGGCTCAGGGGGCCGGCGACTCAGTCACCGTCGAGACCATCGAGCAGTCGCTGGACAAGGCCGCGGTGCGCTATGACCGCGACGGCGACCAGCACTACGACGTCGTCAGCGCCTTCATCAAGTCGGTGCGCGGCTCGGACGTCGACGCGGCGCTGCACTACCTGGCCCGCATGCTCGTCGCGGGGGAGGACCCGCGGTTCCTCGCGCGCCGGCTGATGATCCTGGCCAGTGAGGACATCGGCATGGCCGATCCGAGCGCGCTGCAGATCGCGGTGGCGGCCGCCCAGACCGTGCAGCTGATCGGCATGCCCGAGGCGCAGCTGACGCTGGCGCACGCCACCATCCACCTGGCCACCGCGCCCAAGTCGAACTCCGTCACCACCGCGCTGGCCGCCGCGATGGACGACATCAAGGCGGGCAAGGCCGGCCTGGTGCCGCCCCATCTGCGCGACGGGCACTACTCCGGCGCGGCTGCGCTGGGACACGCGCAGGGCTACCAGTACTCGCACAACGATCCCGACGGCGTCGTCGCCCAGCAGTATCCGCCGGACGAGCTGGTGGGCGCGGACTACTACCGGCCGACCGGCCGGGGCGGCGAGCGGGAGATGGCCGGGCGGCTGGAACGGTTGCGGGCGATCATCCGCAGGAAGCGGGGACGGTGATGAAAACTTTCACTGACGAGGAGATGGGCCGGCTGCTGGCGACCACCAAGCCCTACAGCGTGGTCATCCTCAAGCGGGGGCCGCGCTTCGGCGAGGACACCACCCCGGGGACCGTCTGGGAGCACGGGCGCCGCAATTTCGGGCTGCGCGACGACGGCGTCCTGGTCATCGTGTTGCCGGTTACCGACGACTCCGAGGTCTGCGGGGTCGCGGTGTTCGCGGCCTCGGTCGACGACGCCGCCGCCATCATGGCCGACGACCCGGGCGTGGCCGCCGGCGTCTTCACCTTCGAGGTGCACCCCAGCCGCGGATTCCCGGGCGACGCGCTGCCCTGAAAGGCTTTAGGCGCGTCGAGTGTGCGGCGAGCCGCACAGCGGGCGTCGAGTGCTGTCTCTTATACAAATCTCCGAGCCCACCAGACTAGCCCTCAGCGCGTATTCCGTGGTCAGCGTGAAAAAATGTTCAC
>NZ_LZII01000039.1:0-1886 GCF_001667425.1 Mycobacterium sp. 852002-51613_SCH5001154
CCCCCCCCCCCCCCCCGCCCCCCCCCCCCCCCCCCCCCCCCCCCCCCCCCGCCCCCGGCCGGGGCCGGCCGCGCCGCGGGGGGGGGGGCGGCGCCCCCCCCCCCCCCCCCCCCCCGGGGGGGGCCCCCCCCCCCCCCCCCCCGGCCCCACCGGTGTGGACCCCGCGGCACACCGCCCCGCCGTCGACTCAGGCGCGGACGACGACGGCCATGACGACGCCCCCGCCACCGCCGTCGACCACGAGCGAGGAGCCGCCCCCGCCGTCGACCACCACGACCCCAACGACGACGGTGCCGATGACCACCGAGTGGATCCACGTCCCGCTGCTTCCGGTACCGATTCCGATCCAGGTTCCGCAGACGCAGGCCCCGCAGACGCAGGCGCCGCAGTACACGCCGTATCCGCAGTATCCGCAGCAGTACCCGCAGTACCCGGGGAACTCCCAGAATCCGTTCCTGAGCCCGGGCTACTAGCCGCCCCAGCCGCCCGAAGCGTCCCTGCTGAGCGCGCTCTAGAAGCGCGCCCGGGCCCGCGCGGGTAGGTTTGGTGTTACCCGGTCGGGCGGGGTCTATCCGGTGATGTCCTCATGGAGGATCCCGGAGCAAATCAGCGGACTGTGGAGGCGTAAGTGGACATCGTGCTGGGGGTCTCGATGGCTCCCGAGACGGTCCGCCTGGTGGTCATCGAGGGCCAGAGCGCCGACGGTGTCACCGTCGAACAGGACGAGTTCGCGGTCGCCGGCGGCGCAGGCTCGGTGACTGCCGGGGCGGTCGACCAAGTGCTTGCCGCGATCGGGGGCACCCGGGAAGGCGCGCTCGCGGGCGGCTACCGATTGGTGTCGACCGGAGTGACGTGGACGGACCCCGCCGGCGTCGGCGCACTGCGGGATGCGATGGGCCGCCACGGCATGGGCAACGTCATGCTGGTGTCCCCGTTGCTGGCCGCGGCCGCGCTGGCCCAGACGGTCGGGTCCGCCCTGGACTACGCGCACATCGCGATGCTGTTCGTCGAGCCCGAGACCGCGACGCTGGCCGTCGTCGATGTCTCCGACGGTTCGATCGTCGATCTGCACCGCCAGCAGCTGGCGTACGCCCCCCAGGAGCCGCTCGCCGTCGAGTTGGCGACGATGGTCGCCGGGCTCAACTCGCGGGGGGGCCGGGCGGACGGCGTCTTCCTGGTGGGCTGCGGTACGGACATCGTGGCGGTCAAGCCCGCGCTCGAGGCGGCG
The DNA here is from genome assembly GCF_001667425.1 of Mycobacterium sp. 852002-51613_SCH5001154. NCBI lineage: Bacteria > Bacillati > Actinomycetota > Actinomycetes > Mycobacteriales > Mycobacteriaceae > Mycobacterium > Mycobacterium sp. 852002-51613_SCH5001154. The sequence goes on from NZ_LZII01000039.1 coordinate 1,229, forward strand.
ACCCCGCTCGAGGTGACAGCCCCAGAGGAGCCGGAGATGGCGCTGGCCCGCGGAGCGGCGCTGGCGTCGGCGAACGCGCCGCTGTTCGCCTCGTCCACGGCGGCCCTGGCATACGCGCTCGACCCGGGCACCGGGGAAGTGAGTCCCCGACCGATCGGCCCGACCTACCTGGACGTCTGGGGCAACACGACCGCCGATGCGCTGGCCTACAGCGCCGTCGCCGACGAGGACGACGTGACCCCGCGCAGGCGCAGACCCATGTTCCTCGCCGGAAGCGCGCTGGCCGGGATCGCCGCGGTGGTCGCCGGCGTGGTGCTGTTTTCGCTGGCCTCCGATCGGCCGGGATCCACCGCGCCGCAGAACCCGCGGGTCAGCGTCGCCACCCCGGCCAAGCAGGTGCCGGCCGCACCGCCGAGCGCGGCGCCGGCGGCGCAGCCACCCGCCCCCGCGCCTCCGCCCCCGGCCCCGACCGTGGTGGCCGCCCCGCAGCCCGCCCCGCCGGTCGCCGAGCAGCCGGCGCCACAAACGCAGAAGCCGCCGCCGGCGGCTCCGGTCTACCGCGCTCCGAGCCGGCCGGCCCCGCAGTACACCCGATCCCAGGCCAGGGCGCCCGCGTCCACGACGGTCGGCAGGGCCTTGCGTTGCCCGAACGGCGCGG
>NZ_LZII01000040.1:0-80803 GCF_001667425.1 Mycobacterium sp. 852002-51613_SCH5001154
TCGGCTTCGGGCTCTTCGGCTTCGGGCTCTTCGGCTTCGGGCTCTTCGGCTTCGGGCTCTTCGGCTTCGGGCTCTTCCGCCTCGGGCTCCTCGGCCCCGCCTTCGTCGGGCTCCGCCGCCTCCGCACTGACCGTCTCGGCCTCCGCGGTTTCCGGCTCGTCGGCTTCGTCGGCGTTATCCGTTTCGGCTGCGTCGGCGGATTCGGTGCCGGCCGCGCCCGCCGCGATCGATGCCCCGGCGGCGGCGACGGTCGCGAGCTCTTCCGCGGGCTCCGCTTCCGCGGATTCCTCGGCCTCCTTGCCGCGCAGGCTTTCGGGGGCCTCGCGTCCCTTCGGGGCCACCATGAGGTACACCACGGCCCCGATGAACACGAACGTCGAAGTGAACGAATTGATCCGGATGCCCGCGATGTGAGTGGCGGTGTCGTCGCGCAGCAACTCGACACCGAAGCGCCCGACGCAGTAGCTGGCCACGTATAACGCAAAGAGTCGCCCGTGGCCCAGCGTGAATCGTCGGTCCGCGTAGATCAATACGGCGAACACCAGGACGTTCCAGATCAATTCGTACAGGAACGTCGGTTGCACGACGAGTGCCACCTGGCCCGTCGACACACCGTCCAGCGAATGGGGGTCGACGTATCCCGACGGGTCACGGCGGTAGAAGATCTCCAGACCCCACGGCAGGGTGGTCTCCCGGCCATAGAGCTCCTGGTTGAAATAGTTGCCGAGCCGGCCGATGGCCTGCGCCAAGATGATTCCCGGCGCAATCGCGTCGGCGAATGCCGGCAGCGGAATCCCGTGACGCCGGCAGGCGATCCACGCGCCGACGCCGCCCAGGGCCACCGCGCCCCAGATGCCCAGGCCGCCGTCCCAAATGCGTACGGCCCCGGCCAATCCGGCGCCGCCCGGCCCCCAATAGGTCCGCCAGTCGGTGGCCAGGTGATAAAGGCGGCCGCCCACCAACCCGAATGGCACCACCCACAACGCGATGTCGTAGATCACCCCGCGCTGCCCACCGCGGGCCTCCCAGCGGCGGTCGCCGATCAGCAGCGCCGCCACGATGCCGGTGATGATGAACAGCGCGTAGGCGCGAATGGGCAGCGGCCCGAGGTGCCAAACACCCTGGGGCGGGCTGGGAAAATACGTCGGCAGCATCGTCATCAGGCGGATGCCTTCTGCCGAACGCCTGCGGCCAGCTCCTCGGTCAACGCCCGCAACGCGGGCAACCCGCCCTCACCGAGCGCCGACACCAGCGCGGAGCCGACGATGACGCCGTCGGCGTAGCTGCCGATCTGCGCCGCCTGCTCTCGCGACCGCACGCCCAGGCCGACACCGACGGGTATGTCCGACACCGCCTTTACCCGTTGCACCAGTTCGGGCGCGGCGTTCGACACCGCGTCACGTGCCCCGGTGACCCCCATCGTGGAAGCAGCGTAGACGAACCCGCGCGACGCCTCGACCGTCATCGCCAGCCGTTGCGGCGTCGACGAGGGCGCCACCAGGAAAATGCGATCCAACCGATGCTCCTCAGCTGCGGCCAGCCACTGGCCGGCTTCGTCGGGGATGAGGTCTGGGGTGATCATGCCCTCCCCACCGGCCGACGCGAGATCCCGCGCGAACGCGTCGACCCCATACCGCAGCACCGGATTCCAATAGGTCATCACCACAGCGCGGCCGCCGGCCGCACTGATCGCCTCGACCGCGGCCAGCGTGTCCCGCACCCGCACTCCCCCGTGCAGCGCGACCTCGGTCGCCCGGGCGATGGTCGGCCCGTCCATGCCGGGATCCGAATACGGCACCCCGACTTCGATGATGTCGCAGCCGGATTCGACCAGGGCGAGCATTCCGTCGACCGAACCCGGCACGTCGGGGTAACCGGTGGGCAGATAACCGATCAGGGCCGCGCGATTGTCTTTGCGGCACATCTCGAAAACCGGCCCGAGCCGGCTGGCTTGCTTTTGTTCCACGGTCATCGCTCGCCGGGCCCCATCAGGCCGAACCATTTCGCGGCCGTCTCGACGTCCTTGTCCCCCCGGCCTGACAGGTTCACCACGATGATGGTGCCCTGCCCCAATTCGAGGCCGAGCTTGACCGCACCGGCGACCGCGTGCGCAGATTCGATGGCCGGGATGATTCCCTCGGTGCGGCACAGCAGCGCGAACGCATCCATCGCCTCGGAGTCGGTGATCGGCCGGTATTCGGCACGCCCGATCTCCTTGAGATACGCGTGTTCGGGGCCCACCCCCGGATAATCGAGACCCGCTGAGATCGAATGGGATTCGATGGTCTGGCCGTCCTCGTCCTGCAGCAGGTAAGAGAACGACCCCTGGAAAGCCCCCGGCGAGCCGCCGGCGAATGTCGCGGCGTGCCTTCCCGTTTCGACGCCGTCGCCGGCCGCCTCGAAGCCGAACAGGCGCACGCCCGGGTCGTCGATGAACGGGTGGAAGATACCGATGGCGTTGGATCCGCCCCCGACACAGGCCACGACCGCGTCGGGCAACCGGCCCGCCTGGGCCTGAATCTGCACGCGCGCCTCTAAGCCGATGATGCGCTGAAAATCGCGCACCATCGCCGGAAAGGGGTGCGGCCCCGCCGCGGTACCGAAACAGTAGTAGGTGTTGTGGGCGTTGGTCACCCAGTCTCGAAACGCCTCGTTGATGGCATCTTTGAGCGTTTTCGAGCCGCTCTGGACCGACACGACCTCGGCGCCCAGCAGCCGCATCCGCGCCACGTTGAGCGCCTGACGTGCGGTGTCCACGGCGCCCATGTAGATAACGCATTCCAGGCCGAGCAGCGCGCACGCGGTGGCCGTGGCGACGCCGTGCTGGCCGGCGCCGGTCTCGGCGATGACCCGGTTCTTGCCCATTCTCTTGGCCAGCAATGCCTGACCGAGGACATTGTTGATCTTGTGAGAACCGGTGTGGTTCAGGTCTTCTCGCTTGAGGAAGATGCGCGCCGAGCCGGCATGCTCGGACAGCCGCCTGGCCTCGTACAGCGGCGACGGCCGGCCGGCGTAGTTGACTTGCAGGTCGTCCAGGGTGTCCAGGAAATCGGGGTTGATGCGTTCCTTCTCGTAAGCGGCGGTGACCTCTTCGATCACCGCCATCAACGCCTCCGCGACGTAGCGTCCGCCGTAGAGACCGAAATGACCACCGGCGTCGGGTTCGTGACGGGTGGGTTCGGCGACGGCTGCACTCGGAAGGGGAAGGTCCGGGCGGGACAGGTTGACCATCACCAAGGCTCTACGCGGGGACGGCTCATGGGGTTCAACGTTTCAGCGCCGGGGCTCTTCAACTGACTTAACGATTAGCGAGACGGTTTCGGGCAGGACGGGTGGGTACCCGCGGTGACCAGGTCGGCGACCGCGGCGCGCGGGTCACCGCTTTTCACCAGACCCTCGCCGACCAAGACGGCGTCCGCACCGGCGCCGGCATAGGCCAAGAGATCCCCGGTGCCACGGACGCCGGACTCGGCGATCCTGATCACGTTGCTGGGCAGCCCGGGCGCGATCCGCGCGAAGCAATCCCGGTCGACCTCCAGCGTGGCGAGATCGCGCGCGTTGACACCGATTACGTTGGCCCCGGCCTTCAGCGCGCGGTCGGCCTCCTCCTCGGTGTGCACCTCGACAAGGGCTGTCATGCCCAGTGATTCGGTGCGGTCGAGCATCGACACCAAAGCCGACTGGTCCAGTGCGGCCACGATGAGCAACAGCATGTCGGCGCCGTGGGCACGGGCCTCGTGGATCTGATATGGCTGCACGACAAAGTCTTTGCGCAACACCGGTATCGAGACCGCGGCCCGAACGGCGTCGAGGTCGTCGAGGGAGCCGTGGAAACGGCGCTCCTCGGTGAGCACGCTGATGATCCGCGCTCCGCCGTCCTCGTACGCCCGGGCCAGTTTTGCCGGATCGGCAATGGTCGCCAGGGATCCCGCGGACGGACTGGCGCGCTTCACTTCGGCGATGACGCCGATGCCGGGCTCGCGCAGGGCGGCCATCACGTCACGCGGCGGCGCGGCGGCGGCAGCGGCGGCCTTGATTTCGGACAGGCTGATGAGGGCTTCGCGCGCGGCAACGTCGGCCCGGACTCCCTCGAGGATGGAGTCAAGCACGGTAGCCGGACTCATGCCTGTTGCTTCCCTTCGTGCCGTTACCCATCGCGACCCCACGGCCTGCCTGACAAACTCCAGCCGAACGCGACGACGTGAATGAAGGGTAGCGGCCCTCGGCTGACGGCCCGTCACCGACCCTCGGTGTCCGAGCCGTGCGGCCGATCGGTTGGGTCCCGGCCCTCGTCAAGCGCGTCCCAGATCATCCGCTCCGACATTTCCGGCGTCTCCGGCTTCTCCAGCATCGCCCCATCGGTGCCCTCGCGTAGCGCATTTGAGCGGCGCGTCGCCGGCGCCGCATACTTTTCCGCGCTCAACCGGGCCGACTTGGAATCTGCCGCGGACCGCAGCAACAGGACGGCCGCGACCAGGGTGCACGCCGCCGCGGCCACCGCGATGCCCGCTCCCCAATAGCGTCGCTCGCTGCCCACCAGCGACATCAGTGCGACGTGCCCCAGATCGGCCCCGCGCACGGCGACGTCCGGCAGCACCCACAGGCTGACCCCCAGATATCCGACCGCCAGGCTGGCCACCGCCAGCAGCCCCGCCAGCACGCGCAACGGCCAGCCGCGCACCGCGATCGCCGCCACGGCCGTCGCCAGCATGAGCACCGCCAACGGCAACAACGCCGTCGACCATGAGGCGCCGGACAGCGTCACCTCGCGCGGCGGACCCAGCCCGTCGAACGACCGGATCACCACCCACGGCAGCCGGGACGCCGCCCACAGCGCCGCCGCGGCCAGCACCAGCAACACCTGGGCCACCCCGACGAACAGCCGGGCCCGCCGACTCGGCCGGGCCTCAGTCATGGCCACCGGTCTCCGGGGCGGTCAGTGTCTCGGCGGCGGCGATCGCGTTGAGCACCGCGCGCGCCTTGTTGGCGGCCTCGGTGTACTCATAGGGCCCGTTCGAGTCGGCCACCACACCGCCGCCGGCCTGCACATAGGCGGTGCCGTCGCGCATCAGCGCGGTGCGGATGGCGATCGCGAAGTCGGCGTTGCCGGCGAAGTCGAGGTAGCCGACGACGCCGCCGTAGAGGCCACGACGCGTCTTCTCCACCTCCTCGATCAGCTCCATCGCCCGCACCTTCGGTGCGCCCGACAGCGTCCCCGCCGGGAAGCAGGCCGTCACCGCATCCAGGGCGGTCCGACCCTCGGCGAGCATCCCGGTCACGGTCGACACCAGGTGCATGACGTGGCTGTAGCGCTCGATGTGGCTGTAATCCTCGACGCGTACGGTGCCCGGCGCGCAGACCCGGCCGAGGTCGTTGCGGCCCAGGTCCACCAGCATCAGGTGCTCGGCGCGCTCCTTCTCGTCGGCCAGCAGTTCCTTTTCCAGCAGCTGATCCTCTTCCTCGGTCTGCCCGCGCCACCGCGTGCCGGCGATCGGGTGCGTCGTCGCCCAGCCCTCGGTGACGGTGACCAGTGCCTCCGGGCTGGACCCGACGACCGAAAAGTCGGTCCCGCCAGTGCCATTCGGCACATGCAGCAGGTACATGTACGGGCTCGGGTTGGTGACCCGCAACATCCGGTACACGTCGATCGGGTCGACAGCGGTATCCATCTCGAAGCGCTGGGAGGGGACGACCTGGAACGCCTCGCCTGCGGCGATCTGCTCGACGAGGTAGTCGACGATCTTCCCGTACTCCTCGACGGTGCGCTGCGAGCGGTACCGCGGCTCGGGCCGGTCGAACGTGGCGACCGTCGACGGCAGCGGCTGGCCGAGCGCCGAGGTCATCACGTCCAGGCGCGCGAGCGCGTCGTCGTAGGCCTCGTCGACCCGTTCGTCGGTGCCGTTCCAGTTCACCGCGTTGGCGATCAGCGTGATGGTGCCCTCGTGGTGATCGACCGCCGCCACGTCGGTGGCCAGCAGCAGCAACATGTCGGGCAACTGCAGGTCGTCGACGGCCAGCTCGGGCAGGCGTTCCAGGCGTCGCACCATGTCGTAGGCGAACAAACCGACCATGCCGCCGGACAGCGGCGGCAGTCCGGGCAGGGTGCCGGTGGCCAGCAGCTCCAGGGTGGCCCGCAGCGCGTGCAACGGGTCGCCGCCGGTGGGCGCGTCCTGCGGCACGGCGCCCAGCCAAACCGCTTCCCCGTCGCGGACGGTCAGGGCCGACGGCGCCCCGGCGCCGATGAACGACCACCGCGACCAGGATCGGCCGTGCTCGGCGGATTCCAGCAGGAACGTGCCCGGGCGATTGGCGGCCAGCTTGCGGTAGGCCGACAGCGGCGTCTCGCTGTCGGCCAGCACCTTGCGGGTCACCGGAACCACGCGGTGCTCGGCTGCGAGCTGGCGGAAGTCCTCTCGGGAGGTCGTCGCGGCGAGGTGGGCGTGCACCGAACCATCCTCCCAGACGGGTTGCCGGGGCTCGCGGGCGTAGCGTGGCGCCCATGAAACCTGGTGACACCGTCGAGGACTTCGAACTTCCCGATCAGACGGGGACGCCGCGCAAGCTCAGCGAGTTGCTCTCCGGCGGACCGGTGGTGCTGTTCTTCTACCCCGCCGCGATGACGCCCGGCTGCACCAAGGAAGCCTGTCATTTCCGCGACCTGGCCGCGGAATTCGCCGCCGTGGGCGCCAACCGGGTCGGCATCAGCGCCGATCCCGTGCAGAAGCAGGCCAAGTTCGCCGAGCTGCAGAAGCTCGATTACCCGCTGCTGTCGGACACCGAGGGCACCGTCGCCGCGCAGTTCGGCGTCAAGCGTGGCCTGCTCGCCAAGCTGCTGCCGGTCAAGCGCACCACCTTCGTCATCGACACCGATCGCACCGTGCTCAACGTCATTTCCAGCGAGTTCAGCATGGACACCCACGCCGATAAGGCGCTGGAGACCCTGCACGGCCGGTCAGCGCCTACGGGCTGATCGCCAGGAACACGTAGGCGGCGAGCAGCACCAGGTGCAACTCGCCCTGCAGCCGGGTGGCCCGCCCGGGGACGACCGTCAGCATGCTGATCACGACGGTCAGCGCCAGCAGCACCAGCTGAATGGGGCCCAGGCCGAGCACCAGCGGTCCCCTGAGCCAGATGGACGCCAGGGCGATCGCCGGGATGGTGAGTCCGATGCTGGCCATCGCCGAGCCGTACGCCAGGTTGAGGCTGGTCTGGATGCGGCCCTGCCGCGCGGTGCGCGCGGCCGCCAGGGTCTCCGGCAGCAGCACCAGCGTGGCGATCACCACGCCGACGAATGACTGCGGGAACCCGACCGCGGTCACCGCGCGCTCGACGGCCGGCGATTCCTCCTCGGCCAGTCCGACGACCGCGACGAGGGCGACCAGCAGCAGCCCGAGGCTGCCGAGCGCGGCGCCGCGGCTCGGCGGCTCGGCGTGGCTTTCATCCTCGAACAGCCGCTTCTTCTGGCCTTTCTGCGCGACCGGCAGGAAGAAGTCGCGGTGGCGCACCGTCTGCGTGAATACGAAGACCAGATAGACCAGCAATGACGCGACCGCCGCGAACGTCAGTTGGCCCCGGGAGAACTCCCGGCCCACTTGGCTGGTGGTGAACGCGGGCAGCACCAGGCTCAGCGTCGCCAGCGTGGTGACGGTGGCCAGCGCGGCGCCGCTGCCCTCGGCATTGAACAGCGTCACGCCGTAGCGCCGCGAGCCGAGCAGCAGCGACAGCCCTGCGATGCCGTTGGTGGTGATCATCGCCGCCGCGAACACGGTGTCCCTGGCCAGGGTCGCGGCCTCGTTGCCGCCGGATGCCATAAGCGAGACGATGAGCGCCACCTCGATCACCGTCACCGCGGCCGCGAGCACCAGCGAGCCGAATGGCTCACCGACCCGGGCCGCGACCACCTCCGCGTGGTGCACCGCGGCCAGCACGGCTCCGATGAGCAACGCCGCGGCCAACGCGACCAATGCCGGGCCCAGCTTCTCGCCCCAGATCACGGCCAGCACGGCGACGGCGAGCAGCGGCACGACCGCGGTCCACGACACCCGTCTCAACATCGCCCGCCATTCTCATCCACGGCTCGCGATCGGGCGACTTCGGCCTCGGTCCTGGTTTTCTCGGCCCGCACGACGGCGATGCCGCGACGTCCTTGAGCCGAAAGTCCTCGGACGTCCGCGACCAAAGTCCCTACGTTTGGCCGGCGGCGTTTCGTACGGTCCCAACATTCGCCTCGGCTTTACACGGGCTCGGCCGGAGGGAAGTCAGGACAGGCATATGTCCGGACGCTGAACTCTCAGCGCGGCCGGAGCAAAGGGGGAAGCAGTGTCAGCTACCCGAACCACCGCACAAAGCGGCACCAACGGTCCGATTCGAAACCATCTCCGCAGTGTGCAGACCCGGGATCGCGACGCCTGGGTTTCCAAAGCGCTCTGTCGCACCGGCGACCCGGATGAATTGTTCGTTCGCGGCGCCGCCCAGAGAAGGGCCGCGACGATCTGCCGGCACTGTCCGGTGGTCCTGGAGTGCGGCGCCGACGCGCTGCAAAACCGGGTCGAGTGGGGAGTCTGGGGCGGCATGACGGAACGCCAGCGACGCGCGCTGCTCAGGCAGCACTCCGACGTGGTGTCATGGGTCGACTTCCTGGCCGCCGCCCGGCGGCAGCGTCGCACCGCGATTTAGCGCCGGGGCGCTCGCTCGGACCGAGCAGCCTACGACTCCGGTGCCAGCAGCAGGTCGGCGTCGAAGCAGCTGTGGTCGCCGGTGTGGCAGGCGGCGCCCACCTGGTCGACCGTCAGCAGCACGGTGTCGCCGTCGCAATCCAGGCGCACCGAGTGCACGTGTTGGGTGTGGCCGGACGTCGCGCCCTTGACCCACTGCTCGCCGCGGGACCGCGAATAATAGGTCGCCTCACGGGTTGCCAGGGTGCGGGCCAGCGCCGCGTCGTCCATCCAGGCGACCATCAGCACGTCGCCGGTGCCACGCTCCTGCACGACGGCGGTGAACAGGCCGTCGGCGTTGCGCTTCAGCCGCGCGGCAATCTGCGGGTCGAGCGTCATCGGACCGTGATCCCCTCCGCGGCCATGGCGGCCTTCACCTGGCCGATGGTCAGCTCCCGGAAGTGAAACACGCTGGCCGCCAACACCGCATCGGCGCCGGCGGCGACCGCGGGCGCGAAGTGTTCGGCCGCGCCGGCACCACCGCTGGCGATCACCGGCACCGTGACCGCCGACCGCACCGCCTGCAGCATCGGCAGGTCGAACCCGGCCTTGGTGCCGTCGGCGTCCATCGAGTTCAGCAGGATCTCCCCCACGCCCAGATCGGCGCCGCGGGAAGCCCATTCAACGGCATCGATTCCCGTCCCACGCCGTCCGCCGTGGGTGGTGACCTCCCAACCGGACGGTGTGGGCACCGACTCCGGGGGGACCGTGCGGGCGTCGACCGACAGCACGATGCATTGCGAGCCGAACTGCCGCGCCATTTCTTCCAGCAGGTCGGGGCGGGCGATCGCGGCCGTGTTGATCGAAACCTTGTCGGCGCCCGCGCGCAGCAAGACGTCGACGTCGGCCACCGTGCGAACCCCGCCACCGACGGTCAGCGGAATGAAAACCTGCTCGGCCGTGCGGCGCACCACGTCCAGCATGGTGGCCCGGCCCGACGACGAGGCGGTGACGTCGAGAAAGGTGAGCTCGTCGGCGCCTTCGGCGTCGTAGGCGGCCGCGAGCTCGACGGGATCGCCCGCGTCGCGGAGGTTTTCGAAGTTGACCCCCTTGACGACCCGTCCGGCGTCGACGTCCAGGCACGGAATCACCCGCACCGCAAGGCCATTCGCGGAGGACATCTCAGAAGTCCTCCGGTCGGCCCGTTTTGCGCAGGATCTCGAGTATCTCGGCGTGTGCGCGGGGGCCCGCGGCCAGTGCGGAATCCGACGCGGGGCTCCACGGCTGCCCGTGGGTGTCGGTCACGACACCGCCCGCCGCCTGCACCAGCGCGACGCCGGCGGCGTGGTCCCACACATGACCGCCGAAACTGATCGAGCCACCGAGGACCCCGTCGGCGACGTAGGCCAGGTCGAGCCCGGTGGACCCGTGCATCCGCAACCGCGACGAGACCCGACTCAGATTCTCCAGCACCGCGATCCGGTAGCGCCCCGGGAACCGGCCCCGCGCGTCGGCGCTGAACGAGCCGGCGCCGATCAGGGCGTCGGCCAGGTCGATGTCGGCCAGGGGCGGTTGCGCGACACCGTTTTTCATCAGTGGGCCGTCCACCACAGCGGTGTAGCGCTGGTCGACGAAGGGCAGCCAGGTCAGCCCGGCCACCGGGTCGCCGCGATGCAGCAGGCCCAGCAGGATCCCCGCCATCGGCGAGCCCGCCGCGTAGTTGAACGTGCCGTCGACGGGGTCGAGCACCCACACCCACTCCGAGTCGACTTCGGCACCGCCGAACTCCTCACCGTGCACACCGATGCCGGTCGCCTCTTCCAGCGCGCCGACCACCTGCCGCTCGATCGCGAGGTCGACGTCGGTGGCGAAGTCGTTGCCCTTCTTCTGGACCGCCGAATCGGCGCGATGGCCGGCGAGGAACGGCTCGGTGGCGTCGTCCAGAATCGCCGAGGCCTTCTCCACCAATGCGTCCAGATCCGCCACGGCCCTACCCCGCAACCGCGGCCAGCGCCTGTGGCAGGGTGAACCGCCCGGCGTAGAGGGCTTTGCCCACGATGGCGCCCTCGACCCCGCGGTCGGTGAGAGTGGCGATCGCGCGCAGGTCGTCCAGGCTCGACACGCCACCGGAGGCGATCACCGGGGCGTCGGTGCGCTCGGCGACGGCGGCCAGCAGGTCGAGGTTGGGGCCGCCCAGCGTGCCGTCCTTGGTGACGTCGGTGACGACGAACCGCGAACACCCTTCTCCGTCAAGGCGTTCCAGCACTTCCCACAGGTCGCCGCCGTCGGTTTCCCAGCCGCGTCCGCGCAGTCGGTGCTGCCCCGCCGGCCTGGTTTTGTCGATCTGGACGTCCAGTCCCACGGCCACCTTGTCGCCGTGTTCGCTGATCGCGCGGGCACACCACTGGGGGTTCTCCAAGGCCGCCGTACCCAGGTTGACCCGGGCGCAGCCGGTGGCCAGCGCCGCGGCCAGCGAGCCGTCGTCACGGATCCCCCCGGAGAGCTCGACCTGCACGTCGAGCTTGCCGACCACCTCGGCCAGCAGTTCGCGGTTCGAGCCGCGCCCGAACGCCGCGTCCAGGTCGACCAGGTGGATCCATTCCGCCCCGTCGCGCTGCCAGTTCAGCGCCGCGTCCAGTGCCGAGCCGTATTCGGTTTCGCTACCCGCCTTGCCCTGGACCAGCCGCACGGCACGGCCGTCGACCACGTCGACCGCGGGCAACAAGATCAACACATTCCCTCCCAAGCCGCTCGTCACAGTGCCTCAATCCAGTTGCGCAGCACGGCCGCGCCCGCATCCCCGCTCTTTTCGGGGTGAAACTGGGTGGCCGACAGCGCACCCTGCTCGACGGCGGCCAGAAAGGGCACCCGGTGGGTGGCCCAGGTGAGCACGGCCTCGGGCGGACCCTCCCAGCGCTGCGCGGCATAGGAGTGCACGAAATAGAAGCGGGTATCGGAGTCCAGCCCCTTGAACAGGGTGGTGCCTCCCCCGGCGTCGACGACGTTCCAGCCCATGTGCGGGATCACCGGAGCATCCAGCCGGGTGACCTCTCCCGGCCACTGGCCGCAACCCGTTGTCTGCACACCGAATTCGACGCCGCTGGCGAACAGGATCTGCATGCCCACGCAGACGCCCAGCACCGGGTGCCCGGCGGCGACCCGGTCGGCGATGATGCGGTCCCCCTTGACTCTGCGCAGGCCCGTCATGCAGGCCTCGAAGGCCCCGACGCCGGGCACCACCAGCCCGTCGGCGGCGGCCGCCGCATCGGCGTCGGCGGTCACCTCGACCGATGCACCCGCCCGCTCGAGCGCGCGCTGGGCCGACCGTAGGTTGCCCGAGCCGTAATCCAGGACCACAACGGATGGTTTTGTCACAGAACACCTTTGGTGGACGGCACGTCCGAAACCCGGGGATCGGGCTCGACGGCCTGACGCAACGCTCGCGCCACCGCCTTGTACTGCGCCTCGGTGACGTGGTGCGGGTCGCGCCCGTACAGGACGCGCACGTGCAGCGCGATGCGGGCGTTCATGGCCAGCGACTCGAACACGTGCCGGTTGATCACGGTGTGGTAGGGCACCGAGCTGCCGGCAATGGTGGTGTGTCGCAGGTGATCCGGCTCCCCGGTGTGCACGCAGTAGGGCCGGCCGGACACGTCGACGACGGCGTGGGCCAGCGTTTCGTCCATCGGGATGAAAGCGTCGCCGAACCGGCGGATTCCCCGCTTGTCGCCCAGGGCCTGGCCGAGCGCCTGCCCCAGCACGATGGCCGTGTCCTCGATGGTGTGGTGGCCCTCGATCTCGACGTCGCCCTTGGTGCGGACATTCAGGTCGAAGCTGGCGTGGGTGCCCAGCGCCGTCAGCATGTGGTCGTAGAACGGCACGCCGGTGTCGACGTGGACCTGCCCGGTGCCGTCGAGGTCTAGCTCGATGACGATGTCGGATTCCTTGGTGCGACGCTCGATATGCGCGCGCCGGGTCGCAATAGTGGTCACGGGGCTCCTACTGGGGTGGCTGGGGTCAGTTCGGTGGCGGCGATTTGGGCGCTGGCCCGCAGGAACGCGTCGTTCTCCTGGGCCAGTCCGGTCGTGGCCCGCAGGTAGCCGGCAATCCCGACGTCGCGGATCAAGACGCCGGCGTCCAAGTAGCGCTGCCACGCGGCCGGAGCGTCGGCGAACTGTCCGAACAGCACGAAGTTCGCATCGCTGGGGATCACGCGAAAACCCATGCCGGTCAGGGCGGTTGTGACCCGTTCCCGTTCGGCGATCAGCGCCGCAACGCTACTCAGGGTGTCGTCGGCGTGTCGCAGCGCGGCCCGGGCCGCGGCCTGCGTGATCGACGACAGGTGATACGGCAGCCGGACCAGCAGCATCGCGTCGATCACCGCGGGCGTGGCGATCAGGTAGCCGAGCCGCCCGCCGGCGAAGGCGAACGCCTTGCTCATTGTGCGGGTGACGATGAGCTTGGTCGGATACTCCCGCACCAGCCCGACGGCACTCGGCTCGGAGGAGAACTCGCCGTAGGCCTCGTCCACGATCAAGATTCCCGGCACCGCGTCGAGCAGCCGCCGCAGAGCCGGCAGCGAAACGCTCTGCCCGGACGGGTTGTTCGGGCTGGCGATAAAGACCACATCGGGTTGATGTTCGGCGACGGCGGCGACCGCCCTGTCCACGTCGAGGTTGAAGTCGTCGGCGCGGACACCCTCCAGCCATTCCGTGCGCGTGGCGCCGGCGATGATCGGGTGCATCGAGTAGGACGGGGCGAACCCGATCGCGGTGCGCCCGGGCCCACCGAATGCCTGCAGCAGCTGTTGCAGGATCTCGTTGGATCCGTTTGCGGCCCAAATGTTTTCCAGCCCGAGCTGCACGCCGGTCTGCGCCGTGAGGTAGCCGGCGAGATCGCGGCGCAGGTCCACCGCGTCGCGATCGGGATAGCGGTGCAGGTCGGCGGCCGCCTCGGCCACCGACCGCACCACATCGTCCACCAGCGCCCGGCTGGGCGGGTGCGGGTTCTCGTTGGTGTTCAGCCGCACCGGGACGGCCAGTTGCGGTGCGCCGTAAGGTGATTTGCCGCGCAGGTCCTCGCGCAGGGGCAGGTCGTCCAGCGTGGGGTGTTCGGTCATCGCTCGAACCTCCGCCGGATCGCCTCGCCGTGCGCCGGCAGGTCTTCGGCCTTGGCCAGCGTGACCACGTGTCCCGAGACGTCCTTGAGGGCGGCCTCGGTGTAGTCGACGACGTGGATGCCGCGCAGGAAGGTCTGCACCGACAGGCCGCTGGAATGGCGCGCCGAGCCCGCCGTGGGCAGCACGTGATTGGATCCGGCGCAGTAGTCGCCGAGGCTCACCGGCGAGTACGGGCCGACGAAAATGGCTCCGGCCGAACGTATTCGGCCGGCGACCTCCGGCGCGTCGGCGGTCTGGATCTCCAGGTGCTCGGCGGCGTAGGCGTTGACCACCTGGATGCCGGCGTCGAGATCGTCGACCAGGATGATCGCCGACTGGCGGCCGCCGAGCGCCGCGGTCACCCGGTCGCGATGCACCGTGGTCCGTAGCTGGGCGGCCACCTCGGCTTCGGTCGCGGTGGCCAGGCCCTCGCTAGCGGTGACCAGAACGCTGCCCGCCATCTCGTCGTGTTCGGCCTGGCTGATCAGGTCGGCGGCCACATGCGCCGGGTCGGCGGTGTGGTCGGCGAGGATGGCGATCTCGGTGGGCCCGGCCTCGGCGTCGATGCCGACGCGCGAGCGGCACAGCCGCTTCGCGGCGGTGACGTAGATGTTGCCGGGCCCGGTGATCAGGTCGACCGGCGCCAGCTCGGAGCCGTCCGTGTCGGTGCCGCCGTGGGCCAGCAGCGCCACCGCCTGGGCGCCGCCGACCGCCCACACCTCGTCGACCCCGAGCAGCCGGGCGGCGGCCAGGATCGTCGGATGGGGCAGGCCGTCAAAGCGGGCCTGCGGCGGGCTGGCCACCACCAGCGAGTCGACGCCGGCGGCCTGCGCGGGCACCACGTTCATCACCACGCTGGACGGGTACACCGCGTTGCCGCCGGGCACGTACAGGCCCACCCGCTCGACCGGCACCCACCGCTCGGTGACCGTCGCGCCCGGGCCGAGCGTGGTGGTGACGTCGGCGCGCCGCTGGTCGGCGTGCACTTTGCGGGTGCGTTCGATCATCATCCGCAGGGCGTCCACAACGTCGGGTTCCAGGCCGGCCAGCGCCGCCTCCAGAGCCTCCTCGGGCACCCGGACGGCCGAGGGCCGCACGCCGTCGAACGACGCCCCGAACTCCAGCGCCGCCTCGGCGCCGCGCTCGGCCACGGCCTGCACGATCGGCCGCACCTTGGGCAGCACGCTCTCCACGTCGGCGCCGCCGCGCGGGAGCGCGGTCCGCAATCGGGCAGCCGTCAGCTCGACGCCCCGCAGGTCTATGCGGGCCATCACGGGTGCTGAAGCGGTAGTCATTGCCTCCATTGTCCCAGAGCAACTCAAGTCGATATCCGCCCGGTACAGTGCCCTTGAAAAGCCGGGTTAGGCCCACAAAAGTCAGGGAGTTGTCATGTCCGCGAAGGATCACCCCAATAACGCCCCGGGCGTCCCGATGGTGTTCCCGCCCTGGTTCGAGCGCTTCCAGATCAAGTATTTCAACCCGGCGGTCAAGCCGATCGCCCGCTTTCTGCCCGGCACGGCGACCATCAAGCACCGCGGCCGCACCTCCGGCACGCCGTACGAGACGATCATCACCCCCTACCGCAAGGGAAACGTGCTGGCGATCGCGCTGGGCCACGGCAAGACGAACTGGGCCAAGAACGTCCTGGCGGCCGGCGAGGCCGACGTGCAGTTCAGCCGCAACCGCGTGGTGCACATCACCAACCCGCGCATCCTGCCGGCCGGCACCGAGGGTCCCGACGCCGAACGCCTGCCGCGGATGGCCCGCATGCAGCTGCGGCGAATCGGCGTGTTCGTCGGCGACATCGCCTAAAGGTCGGGCGCCCTTTCGCGCGTGCGCTCACGGCGGCGACGCGCCGTTTGGGCGCGCACTCGCCGCCCGGAACGCATACTCCGGCGGACTACGCCCTGGTGAAGACCGTCTTACCGGTCATCGTCGGCCAGGCCGAGGGGGCGTCCTCCCACGCGACGACGCGGTCGACGGCCGGCGACACGTCCAGGCCGCCCGCGAGCAGCTCGAGTACCCGCGGGATGACCGTGCGCGCGCTGACGCGTCCGGTGATGAACCGCACGCCGCGCGAGTACATCGGCAGCAACGGCATCTCGACCCGATATTCGGGGTAGATCCCGGTGTCGGTGCACACGCCGTCCGGCCAGGTGGCACGCAGCGTCGCCGCTAGCAACGCGGGATCGCTGGTGGTGTGCACGGTGACCGGGTAAGGGCCCCAAGACTTGTCGGGTTTGGCCACGTCGTGGACCGCCGCGCCGAGCTTCTCGGCTGCGGCCAGCCGCTGCGGGTCGGTGTCGACGTAGTCGACGTGGGCGCCCAGCGCCGCGGCGATCGCGGCCGAGTAGAGGCCGATCGACAGCCGCCCGAGCACCAGGACGCGGCGATCGACGGGATCGAGCGCATCCAGTTCCGCACCGAACGGCCCGACGGTGCGCCAGCCGTCGGGGATGTTGTCCGACAGCGAGGCCATAGCGACTGGGTCGACGGCGTCGGGAAAAGGGACGAGCATCGCGTCGGCGTACGGGACCAGCACCAGGTCCGACATGAAGCCGCCGCCGTCCAGGCCGGCGATCGGAGCCATCCCGTAGGCCGCCATCAGCGGCACCGCGCTGCACGAGCCGGTCACGCCACGGCGGCATTCGCGGCAGTCCCCGCAGTTGATCTGAAACGGCACCACGACCCGGTCGCCGACCCGGGCGCCCCTGACGTCGTCGCCGACGGCGACGACCTCGGCCAATCCTTCGTGGCCCACCGCGTACCCCGGCGGCAGCGGCAGCCGCCCGTTGCACACAGCGACGTCCAGGTCGCAACACGCCACCGCCAGCGGCCGCACGAGCGCCTGCCCGGGCTCGGTGAGCTGCGGCTCGGGCACCTCGCGCCACGCGTATCGCCCGGCTTCTTCGTAGGTCAGCTGCCTCATCTCTGCATTCTTGAGTGATCACTCAAGTAAAGTCAAGAGCGTGCCGAGACCCGACCGCAGTCGCCCCGCGTTGATCGATACGGCCGCCACGCTGTTTCGCCGCCAGGGCTACGCGGCGACCGGCCTGAACCAGATCCTCGACGAGGCCGGCGTCAAGCCCGGTTCGCTGTATCACCACTTTCCGCAGGGCAAGCAACAACTGGCCGCGGCGGTCGTCGAGACCGAAGGCGCCGGCATCGAGCAACTGCTGCGCCGCTTCCTGGCGACGGGCCGGCCGGCGGCCGACATCGTCGACCGCTGGATCGACCTGCTGGCGGCGGGGCTGGCCGGCGACCGGCGCGACGGCTGCCCGATCGAGCCGATCGCCACCGAGTCGGTGCACGCGAGCCCGCTGGTGCGCGAGGCGTCGGCCCGCGCCTTCGGTGGCTGGTGTGCGGCCCTCGAGGAGCGGCTGCGCTCCGACGGCTGGCCCGCAGCCGAGGCCAAAGACGTTGCGCTGGCGGTGATCTCGTTGATCGAGGGGGCGCTGATCCTGTCCCGGATCTCCGGGAACGCGGGCGCGCTGGACGCCGCCAAGCCCGCCGCACGCACGCTGCTGCGCGGCTGAGGGCCCTACATGTCCAGGCCGATGTCGAGCGCGCGCACGGAATGCGTCAGCGCGCCGACGGCCAGGTAATCGACCCCGGTGGCGGCGTAGGTGGCGGCGTTCTCCAAGCTGAGCCCGCCGGACGACTCGAGCAGCACCGCCGGCGCGCGCGCCTCGCGCCGCTGCACGGCCATCTGCGTCTGCCACACCGGGAAGTTGTCCAGCAGCACCAGTTCCGGCTTTTCGCCCAGCACCTCGTCGAGCTGCTCGAGGGAGTCCACCTCCACCTCGCACGGTAGATCCGGCGCCGCGTCGCGCACCGCCCGCAGCGCGTCGACCACCGAGCCCGCGGCCACCACGTGGTTGTCCTTGATCAGCGCCGCATCGCCGAGCCCCATCCGGTGGTTGACGCCGCCGCCGACCCGCACCGCGTACTTCTGCAGCGCGCGCAGCCCGGGCAGGGTTTTGCGGGTGTCGCGGACCTTGGCCTTGGTGCCGTCCACGGCCTCGACCCAGGCCGCCGTTGTGGTGGCGATGCCCGAAAGGTGACAGACCAGGTTAAGCATGGTCCGCTCTGCGGTCAGCAGGCCGCGGGCGTCCGCGCGCACGGTCAGGGCCGGCTCGCCCGGTTGCAGCCGGGCGCCGTCCTCGACGCTGTGCACCACTTCGTAGCCCCCGGCGAGGACCGCGTCGAGGACCAGCAGCGCGACCTCGACGCCGGCGATCACGCCCGGCTCCCGGGGCACCATCGACGCCGTCGCCATCGCACCGGCGGGCACCGTCGCGAGGGTGGTGATGTCGGGGCCGTAGCGCAGGTCCTCTTCCAGACCGCGCCGGATGATGTCCTGAGCGGCGCTTCGTTCGTCGGGCAGCATCATCAGCCCACTGCCTCCAGCGCCTCCACCAGCACCGAGTTCTGGTCCTCGGCCAGCCGCAGCATGCTGCTGCGCGCCTGTTCCGGTGCGGGGTCCGGGTATTCGGCGCGATGGTGGCAGCCCCGGCTCTCGTTGCGGGCCAGGGCGGCGGCCGTCACCGCGCGGGCGGCGACGGCCAGCGCGACGTCCTCGAAGTCGCGGCGGCCGGAGATGGGGCGCACCCGCGCCCCCGACAGCGTGTCGGACAAACGATGCAGCCCGGCGGCGTCGCGCACCACCGAGGCGTCGCGGCTCATCGCGGCCTGCAATGCGCCGCGCTCCGGGGCGGTGTGGGCGATGGGCTCGGGCTCGACAGCCCTGACGCGCCCGGCCGCCATCGCGTGCGCGGCCGCGGCTTTCCCGGCGCGGCCACCGACCACCAGGCCCTCCAGCAGGCTGTTGGACGCCAGCCGGTTGGCACCGTGCAGTCCGGTGCGCGCCACCTCGCCGGCGGCGAACAGGCCGGGCAATTCAGTCTGGCCGTGCACATCGGTGACGACGCCGCCGCAGCTGTAGTGCGCCCCCGGCACGACCGGGATGGGTTCGCGGACGGGGTCGATGCCGGCTGCGCGGCACGCGGCGGTCACGGTAGGGAACCGGGCCGCGAAACCGTCGATGCCGCGCGCGTCGAGGAAAACGCATGGGTCGCCGGTGGCCTTCAGCCGGGTGTCGATGGCCGCGGCGACGACGTCACGCGGTGCCAGGTCGCCCATCGGGTGAACACCGGCCGTCACCGAATTACCTTGCCGATCAAGGAGTATCGCGCCCTCACCGCGGATCGCCTCGGTGACCAGCGGGCGCCGCCCGCCGCTCCCGCCGAACAGCATCGTCGGGTGGAACTGGATGAACTCCAGGTCGCTGACCGCGACGCCGGCCCACAGTGCCAGCGCGATTCCGTCACCGGTGGAGCCCTCCGGATTGGTGGTCGCACCGTAGAGGTGCCCGAGACCTCCGGAGGCCAGGATCACCGCGGGCGCGTTGATGATTCCGTAGCCGTCCACGCTGCCCAGCAGGACCCCGGTGACTGCGGCATCGTTGTGCAGCACCCGCAGGGCCACGTGGCCGGCGCGGATGTCCAGCCTGGCCGCGGCGTGGTCGAGCGCCCGCTGCACCTCGGCTCCGGTGGCGTCACCGCCGGCGTGCACGATCCGCCGCCGCGAGTGCCCGCCCTCGCGCGTCACGTCCCAGCGGCCCGGGTATGCCTCGTCGAATCGCGCTCCGGCACCGACCAATTCGGACACCGCCCGGTAGCCGTCGGCGACGATGGAATACACCGCGTCGGGGTCGCAGAGGCCGGCGCCGGCCGTCAAGGTGTCAGCGACGTGGGCCTCCACCGAGTCATCGTTGTCGGGCAAGACCACCGCGATGCCGCCCTGCGCGTAGTGGGTCGCGGTCCCCCCCTTCGCCTGGTCGGCCTTGCTGAGCACGACGACGCTGCGGCCGGCGCGATGGGCGGCCAGCGCCGCGGCCAATCCCGCGACACCGGTACCGATGACGACGACGTCGGCGCTGTGGGTCCAGGCGGGGCGGACGGTCATTCGCCGCCGCCCGGCTGACCGATTTCGATCATTCGCTGCACGCTGCGGCGGCCCGCCGCCGCGATCTCCGGGTCGACATCGACTTCGTCGGCCCCGTCCACCAGGCAGCGCAGCAGGGCCGCGGGCGTGATCATCTTCATGTACTTGCAGGACGCCCGGTCGTTGACCGCGCGGAAGTCGACCTGCGGGGCGGCCCTACGCAGCTGATGCAGCATGCCGACCTCGGTCGCGACCAGCACCTTGCGGGCCCGGGTTTGGTGCGCCGCGTCGAGCATGCCGCCGGTGGACAGGATCTTCACCCGATCCGCCGGGAAGGCGCCCTCGCCGGCGAGGTACAACGCCGAAGTGGCACAACCGCATTCGGGATGGACATAGAGGTCGGCGTCGGGGTTCGCCCGCGCCTGCTCGGACAGCTCGTCGCCGTTGATCCCGGCGTGCACGTGGCATTCACCGGCCCACACGTGCATGTTCGTGCGGCCGGTCACCCGGCGCACGTGGGCGCCGAGAAACTGGTCCGGGCAGAACAGCACCTCGCGGTCGGGGTCGATGGACTCGACCACGTCGACCGCGTTGGACGACGTGCAGCAGATGTCGGTGAGCGCCTTCACGGCGGCGGTGGTGTTGACGTAGGAGACGACGACGGCGCCGGGGTGCTCGTCGCGCCAGGCGCGCAGCTCGTCGGGGGTGATGGAGTCGGCCAGTGAGCAGCCGGCCCGCTGGTCCGGGATGAGGACCGTCTTGTCGGGACTGAGGATCTTGGCGGTCTCGGCCATGAAGTGCACCCCGCAGAACACGATGGTGTCCTCGGGCGCCTCGGCGGCGATCCGCGACAGCGCCAGTGAGTCGCCGACGTGGTCGGCGACGTCCTGTATCGCGGGCAGCTGGTAGTTGTGCGCGAGCACGGTGGCGCCGCGCAGCTTCGCCAGTCGGCGAATCTCGGCGGCCCACTGCTCGTTGCCCTCCACACCGGCGTAACCGGCCGGTGAATCCGTGACGTCGGCCATCATGTCTTCGGCGAGCGTGTCCATGCGATTTATAACCGTCACGGCGGCTCCTTTCAGCCCAGGAGGTTTTCGACTTATAATCGAAAACATGGCCCATGGTAACACCGCCCACGAAGTGCTCGCGGTCGTATTCCAGGTTCGCCATGTCACCGAGCAGGTTACGAAGGGCCGCCCGACGGAAAAACCGCAGCTTAACGTGCTGTTATGGCAGCGTGCCAAGGATCCGCAGCGGGGCGCCTGGTCGCTGCCGGGAGGACAGCTGCGCAACGACGAGGACATGACCACCTCGGTGCTGCGACAGCTGGCCGAAAAGGTGGACCTCAAAGAGCTCGCGCACCTGGAACAGCTGGCGGTGTTCTCCGACCCCGACCGGGTGCCGGGTGCCCGGGTGATCGCGTCGACGTTCCTGGGGTTGGTGCCCTCCCCCGCCACCCCCGAGCTGCCGCCGGACACCCGCTGGCATCCGGTGAGCTGCCTGCCGCCGATGGCCTTCGACCACGGCCCGATGGTGACCCACGCGCACACCCGGCTGATCGCCAAGCTGTCCTACACCAACCTCGGGTTCGCCTTGGCCCCAAAGGAATTCGCGCTTTCTACGCTCCGCGACATCTACGGCGCCGCGCTCGGCTACCAAGTCGATGCGACGAACCTGCAACGCGTGCTGGTCCGCCGCGGCGTGATCAGCCAGACGGGCACCATCGCGCAGTCGGGCCGCAGCGGCGGGCGGCCGGCGGCCCTGTACCACTTCACCGACTCCCGACTGCGGATCACCGACGAATTCGCCGCCTTACGGCCCCCCGGCTAGGCTTGTGAAAAGCGTCTTCGGGTGACGCGATCGCAAATCGATGCCAGTGGCGCGTCCGACTCTGCACGCCCCGGCAACAAGTCGCTCACAGTGCGGCGATTACGTTTTGGTTACCTGCCGTTCGTGCGCGACAATGCCGGATGGCCTAGAAGGGAGCCTCAATGGCTGAGCTCGGCAATCTGGCAGGCACGCATGGCGCGGAGTGGATCGCCCGGCCGCCGCACGAGGAACTGCAGCGCAAGGTACGCCCGCTGCTGCCCTCGGACGATCCGTTCTACCAGCCGCCACTGGGCTTCCAACACGCCGAACCCGGGACGGTGCTGCGTTCGCGCGACGTCGAACTGGCGTTTTTGGGTTTGATCCCGCAGCCGGTCAAGGCCATTCAGCTGCTCTACCGGACGATGGACATGAACGGGGAGCCGGAGGCGGCGGCGACCACTGTGATCGTCCCGGCCGAGCTCGCGCCGGAACGTCCGTGCCCGCTGCTGTCTTACCAGTGCGCGATCGACGCCGTGTCGTCCCGTTGCTTCCCGTCCTACGCGCTGCGGCGCCGGGCGAAGGCCCTCGGATCGATCGGTCAGTTCGAACTCTTCCTGATCGCCGCCGCCGTTGCCGAGGGCTGGGCCGTCTCCGTGCCGGACCACGAGGGGCTCCAGGGCCTGTGGGGTGCGCCGTACGAGCCCGGCTATCGCGTCCTGGACGGCATCCGGGCCGCTCTGGGTTCGGAACGCCTCAGGCTTTCCCCGGAGGCGCCGATCGGGCTGTGGGGGTACTCCGGCGGCGGGCTGGCCAGCGCCTGGGCCGCCGAGGTATGCGCCGACTACGCGCCCGAACTGGACATCGTCGGGGCGGTACTGGGGTCACCGGTCGGGGATCTCGGCAACACCTTCCGCAGGCTCAACGGCAGTTTCCTTTCGGGCCTGCCCGCGCTGGTGGTGGCCGCGCTGGCCCACATCTATCCCGAGCTGGACAGGGTGATCAAGGAGCACAGCAACGAAGAGGGGCGCGCCCTGCTCGAGTCGCTCGAGAAGATGACCACCGTGGAGGCGGTCGTCCGGATGGCGGGCAAAAACATGGGCGACTACCTCGACGAGCCGCTGGAGAGCATCCTGTCCACGCCCGAGGTGATGCACGTCTTCGAGAACATCAAGCTGGGCGTGGCCGTGCCGACGCCACCGGTGTTGATCGTGCAGGCCGTCCACGACTACCTCATCGACGTGAAAGACATCGACGTGCTCGCCGACGCCTATTCGGCCGGCGGCGCCCAGGTGACCTACCACCGGGACGCGTTCAACGAACACATGCTGCTACACCCGCTGTCGGCGCCGATGACGCTGCGCTGGCTCACCGACCGGTTCGACCGCCGCCCGCTGACCGAGCACCTCATCCGGACCACCTGGCCGACGATGTTCCATCCGATGACCTATGTCGGGATGGCCCGGCTGGCCAAGATCGCCGCCAAGGTCATCTTCGGCCGGAGCATTCACCGCCGTCCGCTATGAGACGGCCGCTTCGGCGGCACCCCCTGCTCCCACGGGGAGCGCATCGGAAGGCCGGCCGCCCGGCGGACGGGCGCCCAGGTCGTCGCGGGCGTCGGCGGCCGCCAGCACCGCATACACCAGCGCGGCGATAGCGGCGGGCCACAGCAGGGTCAGCGCGACCTGCAGCGGGTTTTGGGCGAAGAACACCGGGGGCGCCTGGACGACGTACGCCACCGACGGGCTTTTGGACAGCGGCACCGCGTCGAAGTTCAATGCGCCGTAGCTGATCCGGACCAGCGCGGCCCCGGTGGCCGTCGCGGCCGCGGCAGCGGTCAACAGGCCGGTGGACAGCGCGACGACCATCCCCGGCCCGCGGTGCTCGCGCCACTGCCACCCGAGCACGGGCGCCACCACGGCCAGCACGGTCAGCAGCCCCAGCATCAGGCACGGCGCGTCGAAGAAGTGCTCGGACTCGGTGCCGAGATAGTCGTGGACCCGTTCACCCGCCCGCGTGAGCGCCACCACGGCATGGATCGGCGGGGCGATCCACGCCCACAGCCCACCGACCAGCACACCGGCCGCCGCGGACCCCAGCCCGGCGATGGCGATGGCGCGCACCGGCGGCTTACGCGGGGCGATTGCGGCCGGCGGCGTGTCCCGTCCTTCCATGGGCGTCACGGGCTCGGTCATCGCTGGGCCTCCAGCTCGACGGAGTCGACCTGACCGTGCCGCGAGCATTGCGCCCGCCAGCCGTCGGGTCGGACCTGCACGATCATCCGGCGTCCGCATTCCGCACAGAACCGGGGCGGCTCGAGGCCCAACTGTGCCGCTGTCGGCACCACGGTGCCGCCCAATTCCCCGGTGTAGACGTTGTAGACGCCGGCGCTGACCGGAGCGCCCAGATCCCGAACCACAGTCGCCAAGTTTCCTACAGGGTGGCGTTGAGCGCCTTGATAGGCATCTGTAGGTCGTCGAGCAGTTCCAGGTCGGCCTCGGCCGGGCGGCCGAGGGTAGTCAGATAGTTCCCGACGATCACCGCGTTGATGCCGCCCAGGATGCCCTGCTTGGCGCCCAGGTCGCCCAGGGTGATCTCGCGGCCCCCGGCGAACCGCAGCATCGCGCGCGGCAAGGCCAGGCGGAAGGCGGCCACCGACTTCAGCGCCTCGGCCACCGGCAGCACCTCCAGGTCACCGAACGGCGTGCCGGGACGCGGGTTGAGGAAGTTCAACGGCACCTCGTCGGGCCCGAGCTCGGCCAGTTCGGCGGCGAACTCCGCGCGCTGCTCGAGCGTCTCGCCCATGCCCAGGATGCCGCCGCAGCACACCTCCATGCCGGCGTCGCGCACCATCGACAGGGTCTGCCAGCGCTCTTCCCAGGTGTGGGTGGTCACCACGTTGGTGAAGAACGAGCGGGCGGTCTCCAGGTTGTGGTTGTAGCGGTGCACACCCATCGCCGACAACTGCTCGACCTGCTCGGTGGTCAGCATCCCCAGCGAGCAGGCGATGTTGATCTCGACCTCATTGCGGATCGCCTCGATGCCGGCCGCGACCTGGGCCATCAACCGCTCATCGGGCCCACGGACGGCGGCCACGATGCAGAACTCGGTGGCACCCGACTTTGCGGTTTGCTTGGCGGCCTCGACCAGGCTGGGAATGTCCAGCCGGGCGCTGCGCACCGGCGAGGCGAACAACCCCGATTGCGAGCAGAAATGACAATCCTCCGGGCAACCGCCGGTCTTCAGGCTGATGATGCCCTCGACCTCGACCTCGGGCCCGCACCAGCGCATCCGGACCTCGTGGGCCAGCGCCAGCAGGTCGTCGAGCCGGTCGTCGGGCAGTTGCAGCACCCGCAGCACCTGCTCGCGACTCAGTCCCTCGCCGCGCTCGAGTACCTGTTCGCGGGCGACCGCCAGGATGTCTGCGTCGTTGGCGCCGGTGGCCGGTCGAGTTGCCGCTTGAGTCACCCGTACTCCCCTGCATCATCGGTGGCCGCGCACGCGGCCCCTCTGCCCACGGTGGTGGCAGCTTGAATAAAAGTGTTCAAAGTAGGGTAACGGCCGCAGAACATGCCGTCCGCCGGGGTATCTCACCAGAATGACCGATCCGCACGTCGCGTACGTGGCTCACCACATGATCCTGCTGGCGATCCCGGCCTTCTTGCCGGCGATCATCGTCGTCGGGGTGATCCTCTACGTCGCGCTCAAGGACCGCCGCTCCACCGGCGACCAGGAGGAGGCCGGGCAGCGCAACGACGAAATCGGTGATTGACCGGCCGCCGATTTGGGCATTCCGCTTCCTGCGAGCTGGATCACAGCCCGCCAGGCGGTCGGGCGCTGTTGGGAGGGTTTGACGATGAAATCGGCGGAACTCACTTTCGTTGCCGAGGCACCGGCGCGCGGCGCCGGCCTGAACCAGGTGATCGGACTGTCGGTCGCGGCGGTAGTGATCGCCGCGGTCATGCTGTGGGTCGGTTATGCCCACCGCACCCATCGGATCGAGTGGTTGACCCGGGTCGCCGACAAGCTGGGCGAGAAGTTCCACCGGCCCAATTGGGTGGCGCTTCCGGTCCTCATCTTCACGACGTTCATCATCTGCGCGCTGTTCGGATTCATCTGGGACGTCAGCTGGCACATCGGCAATGGGCGCGACCCCGGCCCCTTGGCCAACCCTGCGCACTACTTCATCATCATCGGCCTGTTCGGAATCTTCGTCGCCGGCATGGTCTCGGTGGTGCTGCCGTTCGACAAGCCGGGCCCCGCGTCGGTGCGCATCACCCGCAACTGGCACGCGCCCGTCGGCGGCCTGCTGATGGCGGGCTGCGGGATGTACGCGATGATCGGGTTCCCGCTCGACGACATCTGGCACCGCATCTTTGGGCAAGACGTAACCCTCTGGGGCCCAACGCATTTGATGATGATCGGCGGTGCGTGTTTCTCGCTGTTCTCGGTGCTGATGCTGGAGCGGGAAGGCGAGGCGCACGACGCCGACGAGGTAACCCACGGCGCCTTCATCACCTTCCTGCGTTACCTGTCCTTCGGCGGGCTGTTCATCGGCCTGTCCGTCTACCAGATCGAGTTCGACTTCGGGGTTCCGCAGTTCCGGCTGGTGTTTCAGCCGATGCTGATTGCCGCGGCGTCCGCGCTGGCGGCCGTCGCCGCCCGCATGACGATGGGACGCGGTGCCGCGATCATCGCGGCGCTGTTCGCCATCGCGCTGCGCGGTGCGGTTGCGGTGCTGGTCGGCCCTATCCTGGGCGCCCCGATCAACTGGTTCCCGCTGTACCTGGGTCCCGCCCTCGTCGTCGAGCTGGTGGCGCTGACCCCGTTGATCAAGCGTCCGGTGGCCTTCGGCGCAGTCTCCGGCCTCGCGGTCGCCACGGTGGGGCTGTGGCTGGAATCGCTGTGGATCGGGGCCGTGTACCACTACCCGTGGCCGACCAGCATGTGGGGCGAGGCGCTGGCGATGTCGGTGCCCGTCGCGGCGCTGACCGGGGTTTGCGGCGCGCTGTTCGGCCTGGTCCTCACCGGCCGGCGCCTGCCAAGCCGCGGGGTCGGCATCTCGGTGGTGGCGGCGGCGGTGGTGGTGATCGGCATCGCGGTGGCCAACGGCCTGCACATCCTCGTGCCGGGCCAGAACACCGCCACGGTGACGTTGACGGATCTCCCCAGCCCCGCGGGGCAACGCATGGTGTCGGCCGACGTGATGATCTCCCCGACGACCATGGTCAGCGACCACCCGGACTGGCTGACGATCCTGTCCTGGCAGGGGCGGATGCAGAACGACCGTGGCCTGATGATCGACAAGCTCGCCAAGGTCGGGCCGGGGCACTACCGGTCCACCCAGCCGGTCCCGGTGTGGGGAGACTGGAAGACGCTGTTGCGGCTGCAGGACGGCCGCACGATGACGGCCGTGCCGATCTACGAGCCGGCCGACGCCGCCATCCCGGCGCCCGAGGTCCCCGCGCTCGCGACCAGCACGCGGCCGTTCGTCCTGGAGGTCACCATCCTGCAGCGCGAACGCGACCAGAGCGCGCCCGCCTGGTTGTTCACCGCCGGGGGGATCGTCGTGCTGTTCCTGACGCTGATGGTGATCAGCGCCTTGACCTGGGGCGCCGGCCGGATCAACAACTACGACACCCTGCCCAAGCGGCCGAAAGAAGAGAAGCACACCGTGCCGGGCACCCCCCAGGCGGCGTGATCGATGACGATCCGTAGCACCCTGAGCGCGGCGTGGGTGGCGGCGCTGGCGTGGGCGTTGATCGCTTGCGGCGGTTCGCATAACCAGTCGCAGCCCGCCGGCGCGGGCCCGACGATCGATGTCACCATCGCCAATGGGCAGGTGACTCCCACCAATGCCGCCCTGCAGGCCAAGGTGCACCAGCCGATCACGGTGAAGGTGACCAGTGACGCCGCCGACGAGCTGCACGTGCACTCGACGCCCGACCACAAGTTCCAGGTGGCGGCCGCGCCAAACCAGACGTTCCAGTTCAGCGCCGACGTGCCCGGCAACGTCGAGGTGGAGTTGCACCACCTGGACCGCACGATTGCGACCGTCCAAGTCCAACCGTGACCGGCGGCGGCGCGACCGTGGTGCTCGCGCACGGGCTCGGCGGATCCGGCGACCTTCCGGTGCCGTACATGTACGCGATGGTCGGCGCGGCGTGGGCCCTGACGTTCACCTTCGCGCTGGTCGCCTTCGCCTGGCGGCGGCCGCGGTTCGATCCGCTCAAGCCCGGCCGCCCACTGCCCGCGGCGGTGACCGCGCTGGTTGACGCCCCGGCGACGCGGTGGACGGCCGCCGGGCTGGCGCTGGTGTTCGCCGCGTGGGCGGTGGCGGCCGGGGTGTGGGGCCCGCAGTCGGAGACCAATGCCCTGCTGGGCGTGTTTTACGTGCTCCTGTGGGTCGGGTTGGTGGCGGTGTCACTGGCGATCGGGCCGGTTTGGCGGGTCATTTCCCCGATGCGGACGGTCTACGTGTTGCTGCGACGGGCCACACCCGAGCGCGTGCACCGACCGCGGCGGCCCTATCCCGAACGGTGGGGCTACCGGCCGGCCGCGCTGGGCCTGTTCGCGTTCGTCTGGATGGAGCTGGCCAGCCCGAACCCGGCGTCGCTGCCCTGGGTGCGCGCGTGGCTGGGTGGGTATGCCGTGGCCATGTTGGCGGGCGCCTGGCTGTGTGGCCCGCGCTGGCTGGCCCGCGCCGACCCGTTCGGCGTGTACAGCATGGCGGTGTCTCGCCTGTCCCCGTTTCGCCGCAACCCGCAGAGCGGGAGCATTGTCATCGGGAATCCGCTCGACCATTTGCCGTCGCTGCCGGTGCGGCCCGGGGTGGTCGTGCTGCTCGCGGTGTTGCTCGGGTCCACGGCGTTCGACAGTTTCTCGTCGTCCCCGACGTGGCGCGGCTTCGCCGACGGGCTGTCTCACGACGTCGGCCTGCCGCCGACGCTGGCGTCGTCGCTGCTGCGCACCCTCGGGCTGGTGGTGTTCATTTCTGTTGTGGCGGTTACCTTTTCGCTCGCCGCGCGCGCAACGGGCGGCGTGGACCGAGAGCAGCGGGGCGCCCTGCCCGGCCAGATGGCGCATTCCCTGATCCCGATCGTGGTGGGCTACATCTTCGCCCACTACCTGACCTACCTCGTCGAGCGCGGACAGCAGGCCATGCTGGCGCTGGCCGACCCGTTCGGCCGCGGCTGGAATTTGCTGGGCTTGGCGCACCAGCAGGTGGCCTACGTGTTGTCCGCCCACCCGCCGGTGCTGGCCGGGATCAAGGTGGCCTGCGTGGTCACCGGCCACATCGTCGCGGTGATCGCGGCCCACGACAAGGCCCTGCGGCTGCTGCCGAGCGGCCATCAGCTCACCGGCCAGCTGACCATGATGCTGGTCATGGTCGGCTACACCTTCACCGGCCTGTACCTGCTGTTCGGCGGCTAGCCGATCAGGTAGTCGACCTTCTTCTCGCCGTTCCAGTGCCGCAAACCGGCGAAGCTCCCCTCGACGAGGGTGGGCCGCCCCGCGATCCGCAGCGCCCGGCCCAGCGCCGGTCCGCCGACGCGCCGGGCCAGCGTGACGTGCGGCGTCCACTGGCCGGGCAGGCTGGTGGGGGCCGGCGCGGGGGCCAGGTGCTCGCCGCACCGCCGGTGCACCTCCGCGTGGAAATCCAGCAGCTCCGCCGTCGGGACGATGAGCCGGGCCAGGATCGCGTTGGACCGCCCGAGCAGCAACGACGCGCCGACGGCGCAGCCCAGCGGCAGCCGGTCGGTCAGCGGCCGGAGCGCGGCGTCGGCCTCCTCGGCGATGCGGTCGGCCACCGCGAGCGTGACGTGCGGCCGCCCGGCCGGCGCCTGACTGGGAATCCCGGCGCCGGCCAGCGCGTCCCAAAGCCCGCGGATCGTCGCCTCGGTGTCGCCGTCGAAGAGCAGCTCGATGGAATGCACCATCAGCCGACCAGCGCGGTGACCCAGTCGCGGTCGAACGCCGCGGCGCTCATGGCCGCGAACCGCGCGGCGTCCATCGATCCGGCCCCCGCCGGCAGCGCGGCCCGCACCGGACCCAGCCGGTCCAGGGCGGAGCGATTCGAAGTCTCGACCGGCCCGGGGCGCGCCGGCCAGCTGCCGATGACCAGCCCTGCGCACGGGACATCATGGGCGGCAAGCGATTCCAGCGTCAGCGCGGTGTGGTTAAGGGTGCCCAATTCCGCGGTCACCGCGACCAGCGCCGCGGCACCCGTCTCGACGGCCAGATCGCGCAGGGTGACGCCCGCGGCGGCGAGCTCGACGAGCAGCCCGCCGGCCCCTTCGACCAGCGTAAGCCGGCCCGGGCGGTCCAGGCCGGCGATGAGCCGCAGCACGTGGTCGCCGGTGGGCAGCGCGGCGCCGGCCAGCTCGGCGGCGGCGGCCGGTGCCAGCGGTTGCGGGTAGCGGGCCAGCCCGGCCAACTCGGTCACGCCGGACAACCGGGCGACCTCGGCAAGGTCGTCGTCGCCGGTGTCGGTGCCGGTCTGGACCGGTTTGCATACCGCCACGTCGATGCCTGCCTGACGCGCGTGACAGGCCAGCGCGGCGGTGACGATGGTCTTGCCGACCCCGGTTCCCGTCCCCGTGACGACCAGGACGGTCAACGGCGCGTCACAGCAAGCACGTCCGTGAGCACCCGCCGGGCGATCTCGAGTTCGGCGGAATCCAGTGACGCGCGCGCGGTCAGCCGCAGCCGGGAGGTCCCGGCCGGCACGGTCGGGGGCCGGAAGCAGCCCACCTTCACGCCGGCGTCCAGGCAGGCGGTCGCGGCGGCCAGGGCCACCTCCGGGTTCCCCAGGACCACCGACACCACCGCCGACTGCGGGATCTCGGGCACGTCGCACACCTCGGCCAGGATCCGGGCGTGCCGCAACACCGCCTCGGGTCGCCACGGTTCGGCCCGCAGCACGCTCAGCGCGGCCCGCGCGGCGCCGACCGCCGCAGGCGCCAGGCCAGTGTCGAAGATGAACGTGCGTGCCGCGTCGATCAGGTGGGCCCGCACGGCCGCGGGCCCGAGCACCACTCCGCCCTGACTGCCCAGCGCCTTGGACAGCGTCGTGGTGAGCACCACGTCGGGGGCGCCCGCCAGCCCGAGCTCGTGCAGCAGCCCGCGCCCTCCCCCGCGCACGCCCAGGCCGTGGGCCTCGTCGACGATCAGCAGCGCGCGGTGCCGGCGACAGACCTCGTGCAGCTCCCGCAGCGGTGCCAAGGCGCCGTCGGCGCTGAACACCGACTCGGTGATGACGACGGCGCGCCCCTCGTCGCGTGCGGCGAGGGCGGTCTCCACGGCATCGATGTCGCGATGCGGCGTGACCACCACCCGGGACCGCGACAGCCGGCAGGCGTCGACCAGCGAGGCGTGCGAAAGCGCGTCGGACACCAGCAACGCGCCCCGGCCCGACAGGCCGACGACCGCGCCCAGGTTGGCCGCGTATCCCGACGAGAACAGCAATCCCGATGCGGCGCCGACGTATTCGGCGAGCTCGGACTCGAATTGCTGGTGCAGTTCGGTGTCGCCGGTGACCAAGCGGGAACCGGTGGAGCCGGCGCCCCACATGCGCAGCGCCGCGACGCCGCCCTCGATCACGTCGGGGTGCTGGGACAGCCCGAGGTAGTCGTTGGACGCCAAGTCCAGCTCGGTGGCGACGGCGGGCCGCGGCCGCAACGACCGGCGCAGCCCGGCCTCGCGACGCTCACTTTCCACCGCGTCGAGCCAGGCCAGCGGGGAAGTATCGATCGGTGCCCTCATCGGGGATCAGCCTAGTGGCGATCGTCAGCGCGGCGAAGCCGGGCGCTCGGGGTC
The DNA here is from genome assembly GCF_001667425.1 of Mycobacterium sp. 852002-51613_SCH5001154. Lineage (NCBI taxonomy): Bacteria > Bacillati > Actinomycetota > Actinomycetes > Mycobacteriales > Mycobacteriaceae > Mycobacterium > Mycobacterium sp. 852002-51613_SCH5001154. Next base: position 31,384 of record NZ_LZII01000040.1, read on the forward strand.
GCCGCTGCTAGCCAACGAGGCGCGCGACCTCGACCATCGCCGAGGTGATCTGGGCGATCTCGGCGTCCGAGCAGATGTAGGGCGGCATCGCGTAGACGAGGTTCCGGAACGGGCGCAGCCAGACGCCCCGATCCATGGCCGCCGGGGTGGCGACGGCCAGGTCGACCGGACCGGCGCACTCGATGACGCCGATCGCGCCGCACACCCGCACGTCGGTCACGCCCGGCAGCGCCCGGGCGGGTTCGAGCCCGGCCGCCAGGCCGCCGGCTATTTCCTTGACCCGTGCGCGCCAGTCCTGGCCGAGCAGCACCTCGACGCTGGCCACCGACACCGCGCAGGCCAGCGGATTGGCCATGAAGGTGGGCCCGTGCATGAGCGCGCCGGCCTCGCCGGTGCTGATGGTGTGCGCGATGTCGGTGCTGCACAGGGTGGCCGCCAGGGTGACGTACCCGCCGGTCAACGCCTTGCCGACGCACATGATGTCGGGGCTCACCCCGGCGTGGTCGGCGGCGAACAGCTCGCCGGTGCGGCCGAAGCCGGTGGCGATCTCGTCGAAGATCAACAGCACGTCGTGCCGCCGGCACAGCTCGCGGAGGTCGCGCAGGTAGCGGGGGTCGTGGAAGCGCATCCCACCCGCGCCCTGCACCACCGGCTCGACGATGACGGCCGCCAGTTCCCCGGCGTGCCGGGCGAGTTGCTGCTCGAACGCCGCGCTGTAGCCGGCGTCGTAGTCGCGCGGCACCTGCGGGGCGAACACCTGGCGGGCCAGGATGTCGGTCCACAGCGAGTGCATGCCGCCGTCGGGGTCGCAGACGCTCATCGGCGTGAAGGTGTCCCCGTGGTAGCCGCCCCGCCACGTCATCAGCCGGTGCTTGCCGGGCCGGCCGCGGCTGCGCCAGTACTGCAGCGCCATCTTGACGGCTACCTCGACGGACACCGAGCCGGAGTCGCTGAAGAAAACGGTGTCGAGCCCCGCCGGGGTGATGTCCACCAGCAGCTGCGCCAGCCGGGCGGCCGGTTCGTGGGTGAGCCCGCCGAACATGACATGGTTCATCACGCCCAGCTGCGTGGTCAGCGCCGCGTCCAGGACGGGGTGGCCGTGCCCGTGGATCGCGGTCCACCAGGAACTCATCGCGTCCAGCGCCTGGATGGGCCGGCCGTCACGGATCAGGGTCAGCCAGGCGCCGCGCGCCGCCACGGCCACCACCGGCGCGACCGCCTCGCCGCCGATGGTGCTGTACGGGTGCCACAGATGCGCGGCGTCGATCGCGCTGATCTGCTCGGGCGTCAACCCGGCCCTCGCCGCAGGCATAGTGATCGAGGGTAAAGCAGCCGAGTCGCACAAAGTCCGCCCATCGGGGAGCATGGGATCCGATGGCCACGCCGCAATCGCCCGGTAACCCCGCCGCGGGCGCGTCTCCGACCGCGAAAGCCAATTCCCCGCTGGTCGACTACGACGACGAAGCGCCGCGGGTCATTCGCGTGCGGCTGGCCCCGTGGGACGTCGTTTCCACCGTCGCGCTGCTGGTGGTCCTCGTCGTCCTGGCCACCGCGACGACCTGGCCGGACCGCCTGTTCGGCTTCCTCGAGCACGTGTGCGCCGACGAGACCTGCGGGCCGGTGCCCTTCGGCATCGACTACTACATCCGTCCGGTGGTGTGGGGCGGTATCGGCGCGGCGATCGCCGCAGCGGTCGTCGGCCCCCTCGTTTCCATGCTGAAGGGCTGGTACATGTCCTTCTGGCCGGTTCTGGCCCTCACGCTGGTCATGGTCAGCTCGGTCGTCGGCTCCCTGTTGACCACCTTCAGCGAACGCTATTGGCTCTAGGCGCACCGCCGCCGCGGTTGGTCCACATGGGCCCGACTGAGACCGAAATCACAACTGCGCATACGGGATTCGTGCCGCGCAGTCACCGTCCGGTCACGGTACGACAAATAATCCCGCCGGGGCCTGGCGGCTAACACCTTCTGTTGTCAGAGTGGTTGCAGTGACTGATGTGAAAACGGGGGTGTCGTGCCCGCTGTCACATCCGCAAGTGTCATGCGGCGGCGCCGGCCCCAACGTCGGGGTCCTCGCCCAGGGCATGGATCGGCGGCGGACGCGTGAAGTCACCGCGCTGAAGCCACTGAGCGCCGGAGAGGCCAAGAACAATGAAACGCATCTACGCCATCGCGATCGGTCTGGCGATGCTGGCGGCCCCGCTGGCCGCCCCCGCGGTCGCATCCGCCGACCCGGGCGTCCGGCCGATGGACTACCAGCAGGCCACCGACGTGGTGATCGCGCGCGGGCTGTCGCAGCGCGGCGTGCCGTTCTCCTGGGCCGGCGGGGGCATCAACGGTCCCACCCGCGGCACCGGTTCGGGCATCAACACCGTCGGGTTCGACGCCTCGGGCCTGATGCAATACGCCTACGCCGGCGCGGGCATCAAGCTGCCGCGTTCGTCCGGGGCGATGTACAAGGTCGGTCAGAAGGTGCTGCCGCAGCAGGCGCAAAAGGGTGACCTGATCTTCTACGGACCCGAAGGCACGCAGAGCGTCGCGATGTACCTGGGGAACAACCAGATGCTCGAGGTGGGCGACGTCGTCCAGGTTTCGCCGGTGCGAGCCAACGGCATGGCTCCCTACCTGGTCCGGGTCCTCGGGGTCCAGCCGGCGCCGGCCCAGCAACTGCCTCAGCAGGTGCCGACGCAGGCGCCGGCGCAGCAAGCCCCGCTGCAGCAGCCCCCGGTGCAGCAACTGCCCGCGCAGCAAGCGCCGGCGCAAGCCCCATCGCAGCAGGCCCCGCTACAGCAACTGCCCGCCCAGCAGCAGGCCCCGCTGCCGCAGGCTCCGGCCCAGCCGGGACCGGTGCAGCCGGCGCCGGTGCAGCAAGCGCCGGTGCAGCAAGCGCCGTTGCAGCAGCAGTCCGCGCTGGCCCCGGTGCAGCAAGCGCCGCGGCAGCAACTCCCGGCGCAACAGGCCCCGCTGGCCCCGCTCCCGCAGCTGCCGACGCAGCAAGTGCCGCCGCAACAGGCCCCCGTGCAGCTGTTGCCGCCCCAGCAATCGCCGTTCCTGCCCCCGGCCGCAGGCCCCCCCCGGTAATTTCCCGGGGCTTGCGGGACTATCGACCGCCGCCACCTGCTCCTAAACGGGAGCGGGTGGCGGTTTTCGGTAAATTAGCGGTCGATCATGTCGACCCTGTCCACGCCTCCCCTGCCGATCGCGACCGAGGAAACGGTCGCTACGGGAACGCGTAACGCGGGGTTCTACCGCTACGACCTCGACGGGTTGCGGGGTATCGCGATCGCGCTGGTCGCCGTGTTCCATGTCTGGTTCGGCCGCGTCTCGGGCGGGGTCGACGTGTTCTTGGCGCTGTCCGGATTCTTCTTCGGCGGCAAAATCATTCGCGCGGCGCTCAATCCCGCCCTCACCCTGTCGCCGGTTGCCGAGGTGATCCGGCTGGTCCGCCGGCTGGTCCCCGCTCTGGTCGTGGTGCTGGCCGGGTGCGCGGTGCTGACCATCCTGGTGCAACCGGAGACCCGCTGGGAGACCTTCGCCGACCAAAGCCTCGCCAGCCTCGGCTACTACCAGAACTGGGAGCTGGCCAACACCGCGTCGGACTACCTGCGGGCGGGCGAAGCCGTCAGCCCCTTGCAGCACATCTGGTCCATGTCGGTGCAGGGTCAGTTCTACGTCGGCTTCCTGCTGTTGATCGCCGGCTGCGCCTTCTTCTTCCGGCGTCCGTTGGGCGCCCACCTGCGCACCCTGTTCCTGGTGCTGTTGACGGCGCTGACGGTGGCGTCGTTCGTGTACGCGATCGTGGCGCATCAGGACGACCAGGCCGCCGCCTACTACAACAGCTTCGGGCGGGCCTGGGAATTGCTACTCGGGGCGCTGGTCGGCGCGGTGGTTCCGGCCATCCGCTGGCCGATGTGGTTGCGGACGGTGTTGGCCACCGTCGCGCTGGCGGCGATCGTGTCCTGCGGCGCCCTGATCGACGGCGTGAAGGAGTTTCCCGGACCGTGGGCCCTGGTGCCCGTCGGGGCCACCATGCTGATGATCCTGGCCGGGGCGAACCTGCAGCGTCATCCCGGGGACCGGCTGCCGCTGCCGAATCGCCTGCTGGCGGCCGGGCCGCTCGTCGCGTTGGGCGCGATGGCGTATTCGCTCTACCTGTGGCACTGGCCGCTGCTGATCTTCTGGCTGTCCTTCACCGGGCACAAGCACGCCAACTTCGTCGAAGGCACGACCGTGCTGCTGGTGTCGGGCCTGCTCGCCTACCTGACCACCCGGCTCGTCGAGGACCCACTGCGCTACCGCGCCTCCGGGAAATCACCGGCGCCCGCACCCGCGTGGCTGGCGCGCCTGCCCAGGCCCACGATGGCGCTGGGAACCGCGATCGTGCTGCTCGGCGCGACGCTGACCGCGACGTCGTTCACGTGGCGCCAGCACGTCACCGTCCTGCGCGCCGCGGGCAAGGAGCTCAGCGTGCTCAACCCGCAGGACTATCCGGGCGCGCGCGCCCTGACCGAACGCGTGCGGGTGCCGGCGTTGCCGATGCGGCCCAGCGTGCTGGAGGTCAAGGAAGACCTGCCGTCCTCCACCCGCGACGGTTGCATCAGCGACTTCGTCAACCCGGCGGTGGTCGTTTGCACCTACGGCGACGTGGCCGCCGACCGCACCATCGCACTGGCGGGTGGGTCCCACGCCGAACACTGGCTGCCCGCGCTGAGCCTGCTCGGCCAGCTGCACCACTTCAAGGTGGTGACGTACCTCAAGATGGGCTGTCCGTTGTCCACCGAGGAAGTCCCGTTGATCATGGGCAACAACGCCGCCTACCCGCAGTGCCGGGAGTGGGTGGAACAGACGATGACCAAGGTCATTGCCGACCATCCCGACTACGTGTTCACCACGACCACCCGGCCGTGGAACATCAAGCCCGGCGACGTGATGCCCGCGACCTACATCGGAATCTGGCAGAGGTTCTCCGACAACAACATTCCGATCCTCGGCATGCGGGACACCCCGTGGCTGGTGAAGAACGGCCAGCCGTTCGACCCGGCGGATTGCCTCGCCAAAAAGAACGGCAACCCCCAGTCGTGCGCGATCAAGCGTTCCGACGTGTTGTCCGACCGCAATCAAACCCTCGACTTCGTCACCCAGTTCCCGCTGCTGAAGGTGCTCGACATGTCCGACGCGATCTGTCGTGCCGACGTGTGCCGCCCGGTCGAGGGAAACGTGCTGATCTACCACGGCGCCCACCACCTCACCCCCACTTACGTGCGGACCATGGCAGGGGAATTGGGCCGCCAGATAGCTGCCGGCACCGGTTGGTGGTGACGCGCCCCGACACCGCCGAGCGCGGATAAGGTCAGAAGGTGCCGACCGACAAATACGCTTCAGAAACAGGCGTTACTGGTAACCATCAGCCGAAACTGGCCACCGTGTGGCCGGGGACCCCCTATCCGCTCGGAGCTTCCTATGACGGCGCGGGGACCAACTTCTCGTTGTTCTCCGAGATAGCCGAGAAGGTCGAGTTGTGCCTGATCGACCATGCCGGAGCGGAGTCGCGGATCGCCCTCGACGAGGTTGACGGCTTTGTCTGGCATGCCTATCTGCCGAACATCACCCCGGGCCAGCGCTACGGCTTCCGGGTGTACGGGCCCTTCGATCCGTCGGCCGGCCATCGGTGCGACCCGAGCAAGCTGCTGCTCGACCCGTACGGCAAGGCCTTCCACGGCGACTTCACCTTCGGCCAGGCGCTGTTCTCCTACGACCTGAATGCGGTCCACCTCGACGATCCCAACGCCGATGACGCCGACCCCGGGACTCCCCCGATGGTCGACTCGCTGGGCCACACCATGACCAGCGTGGTGAGCAATCCCTTCTTCGACTGGGGCTCCGACCGGTCGCCGCTCACCCCCTACCACGAAACGGTGATCTACGAGGCCCACGTGAAGGGCATGACGCAGACCCACCCCGGCATCCCCGAGGAACTTCGCGGCACCTACGCCGGCCTGGCCCACCCCCTGGTCATCGATCACCTCAAGTCGCTCAACGTCACCGCGCTGGAGCTCATGCCGGTGCACCAGTTCATGCACGACTCGCGGCTGCTGGACCTGGGCTTGCGAAACTACTGGGGCTACAACACTTTCGGGTATTTCGCGCCGCACAACCAGTACGCGTCCAACCGCAACTCCAGCGTCGCGGAGTTCAAATCCATGGTGCGCAGCTTCCACGAAGCCAACATCGAGGTCATCCTCGACGTGGTGTACAACCACACCGCCGAGGGCAACCACCTGGGGCCGACCATCAACTTCCGCGGCATCGACAACGCGGCGTACTACCGGCTCGTGGACACGGACCTGCGGTTGTACAAGGACTACACCGGCACCGGCAACAGCCTCAACCCGCGCCACCCGCACGTGCTGCAACTCATCATGGATTCGCTGCGCTACTGGGTGACCGAGATGCACGTCGACGGCTTCCGCTTCGATCTGGCCGCCACACTCGCACGCGAGCTGCACGACGTCGACCGATTGAGCGCGTTCTTCGATTTGGTGCAGCAGGATCCGATCGTCAGCCAGGTCAAATTGATCGCCGAACCGTGGGACGTCGGCGAGGGCGGCTATCAGGTGGGAAATTTCCCGGGTTTGTGGACCGAGTGGAACGGGAAGTATCGCGATACTGTGCGTGACTACTGGCGGGGCGAGCCCGCAACCCTTGGCGAGTTCGCGTCCCGGCTGACCGGGTCGTCGGACCTGTATGAGGCGACCGGCCGGCGCCCCAGCGCCAGCATCAACTTCGTCACCGCCCACGACGGGTTCACGCTCAACGACCTGGTGTCCTACAACGAAAAGCACAACCTGGCCAACGGCGAAGACAACCGGGACGGGGAGAGCCACAACCGCTCGTGGAACTGCGGCGTCGAGGGACCCACCGACGACCCGGAGATCATGGAGCTGCGCTGCCGCCAGATGCGCAACTTCTGGGCGACCCTGATGCTCAGCCAGGGCACGCCGATGATCGCCCACGGCGACGAGCTGGGCCGCACGCAGGACGGCAACAACAACGTGTACTGCCAGGACTCTGAATTGTCTTGGATGGATTGGTCGTTGGCGGACAAGAATTCGGACCTGCTGGCGTTCGCGCGCAAGGTGACCACGCTGCGCAAGCACCATCCGGTGTTCCGCCGCCGCCGGTTCTTCGAAGGTGAGCCGATCCGAACCGGCGAGGAAGTGCGTGACATCGCCTGGCTGAATCCGAGCAGCCGCGAAATGACGCACGAGGATTGGGGCGAGAGCATTCACAAGTGTGTGGCGGTGTTCCTCAATGGTGAGGCCATCACGGCACCCAACGCACGCGGTGAACGGGTCGTCGATGACTCATTCCTGTTGTGCTTCAACGCCGGCGAAGAACCCGTGGAGTTCGTGATGCCGAACGACGACTATGCGCAGGAGTGGACCGTGGAACTGGACACCAACCATCCGGGCGGTGACGCCGACCAGCTGGTGAAGGCCGAAGAGAAAGTCTCGCTGCCCGGACGCTCGCTTCTGGTATTACGTAAGACCTTCTGACGCATGGCCTTTCCCATACTGTCGACCTACCGGCTGCAGCTGCGTGGTGAGGCCAGCGGGTTCGCGTTCACCTTCGCCGACGCGGAAAACCTACTGGACTACCTGGACGAACTCGGGGTCTCGCACCTATACCTGTCCCCGATCATGACCGCCGCCACCGGGTCGAACCACGGCTACGACGTCACCGACCCGACGACGGTCTCGCCCGAACTCGGCGGCCGAGACGGGCTGGCGCGGCTGTCCGAGGCGGCGCGAGAGCGCGGCATCGGCCTGATCGTCGACATCGTGCCCAATCACGTGGGGATCGACCAGCCCCAACAGAACGCGTGGTGGTGGGACGTCCTGCGGCACGGCCGTTCGTCCGACTACGCAACATATTTCGACATCGACTGGGACCTCGACGAGGACGGCCGGATCGTGCTGCCCATCCTGGGTTCCGACGACGACGCCGCCGACTTGCACGTCGACGGGGACCTGCTCCGGTTGGGCGACCTGGCGCTGCCGATCGCGCCCGGTTCCGGCGAGGGCACCGGGCCCGAGGTGCACGACCGCCAGCATTACCGGCTGGTGGGCTGGCGCAACGGCGTCTGCGGCTACCGGCGTTTCTTCTCGATCACCTCGCTGGCCGGACTGCGCCAGGAAGATCGCGGCGTGTTCGACGCCACCCACGCCGAGGTGGCCCGGTGGGCCGCCGAAGGACTCGTCGACGGCGTGCGCATCGACCACCCCGACGGATTGTCAGACCCCTGCGGCTATTTGGCGTGGCTGCGCGAATCGGTTGGACCGCAGACGTGGATCGTGATCGAGAAGATCGTCGCGGTCGACGAGGCGCTGGAACCCACCCTGCCCATCGGCGGCACCACCGGTTACGACGTGCTGCGGGAGATCGGCGGCGTCTTCGTCGACCCGAATGGCGCCCCGGCCCTGACCGAGCTGGTCGAGTCGGCGGGGCTGGACTACGGGGCGGCGCCGGAGATGTTGGCGGAACTCAAGATCCGCGCGGCCACCGACACGTTGGCAAGCGAGCTGGGGCGGCTGCGCCGCAGCATCGTGGCGGCGGCCGGCGCCGATCATCCGCAGCTGCCCGCGGCGGTCGCCGCGCTGCTCACCCATATCGGCGTCTACCGCTGCGATTACCCAAGCCTGTCGGCGATCATGCCTAACGCGCTGGCCGAAACCCAGTCGGAGTCACCGGAATTGGGGCCCGCGCTGCAGGTGCTCGCGGCGGCGCTGGCCCGCGGCGGCGAACCGGCCACCCGCCTGCAGCAGCTCTGCGGAGCCGTCACCGCCAAATCCGTCGAGGACTGCTATTTCTACCGCGACGCCCGGCTGGTGTCGCTCAACGAGGTGGGTGGCGAACCGCATCGTTTTGGCGTCGGCGCGGCGGAGTTCCACCAGAGCGCGGCCGACCGTGCCCGCTTGTGGCCGCAGACGATGACGACCCTGACCACCCACGACACCAAACGGGGCGAGGACGTGCGCGCCCGGATCGGGGTGCTCTCGCAGGTCCCGTCGCTGTGGGCTGAGTTCGTCGACCGCTGGGAGGCCGACGTGCCCTCCCCGGATCCGGCGACCGGACAGTTCCTGTGGCAGAACATCTTCGGCGTCTGGCCGGTCAGTGGCGAGGTCAGCCCGGAGCTGCGCGAGCGGTTGCATGGCTACGCCGAGAAGGCCATCCGGGAAGCGGCCTGGCACACCTCGTGGAACGATCCGGACGCCGAGTTCGAGGACGCGGTGCACCGATGGCTGGACACCGTGTTCGACGGACCGGTGGCCGGTCAGCTGACCAAACTGGTCAGCCAGCTCAACCCGCACGCCGCCAGCGACGCGCTGGGCCAGAAGCTCCTGGCCCTGACCGTGCCCGGGATACCGGACGTCTACCAGGGCACCGAACTCTGGGACGACAGCCTCGTCGACCCGGACAACCGCAGGGCCGTCGACTACACCGCCCGGCGGGCCGCCCTGAAGGCGTTGGAGCACCCCAAGATTCGGGTCGTCACGACGGCGCTTCGGGTGCGACGCTCCCACCCGGACAGCTTCCTGCACGGCGACTACGTCCCCGTGCTGGCCAGCGGCGACGCGGCCGAGCACGTGCTGGCGTTCCGCCGGGGCGACGACGTCCTGGTCGCGGTCACCCGCTGGACCGTGCGGCTGACCGAGTCCGGCTGGGGCAATACGGTGCTGCCGCTGCCCGAGGGAACGTGGAAGGACACGCTCACGGGGGCCATCGCGGACGGGCCGACCTCGGCGGCGCAATTGTTCGCCGACCTGCCCGTCGTCTTGCTGGAGCGCCACCATGACTGAATTCCGGGTCTGGGCACCCAAACCGGAGCTGGTCCGGCTCGATGTCGAGGGCCAGGTGCACGCGATGACGCGCGCGGATGACGGCTGGTGGCACGCGAACGTCGACGCGGCACCGGACGCCCGCTACGGCTTCCTGCTCGACGACGATCCCACTGTGCTGCCCGACCCGCGCTCGGCCCGGCAGCCCGACGGCGTGCACGCCCGCTCGCAGCTGTGGGACCCGGCCGGCGCTCGTTGGACCGACGGCGACTGGCAAGGCAGGCCGGTCGAGGGCGCGGTGATCTACGAGATGCACCTGGGTACCTTTACCGGCGCCGGCACCTTTGACTCCGCCATCGACAAGCTCGACTACCTGGTGGACCTCGGGGTCGACTTCGTCGAGCTGATGCCCGTGAATTCCTTTGCCGGGACGCATGGCTGGGGATACGACGGCGTGCTCTGGTACAGCGTGCACGAGCCCTACGGCGGTCCCGACGGTTTGGTCCGGTTCGTCGACGCCTGCCACGCGCGCGGCCTGGGGGTACTCATCGACGCGGTGTTCAACCACCTCGGTCCGTCGGGCAATTACCTGCCCAAATTCGGCCCCTACCTGTCGTCGGCGAGCAACCCGTGGGGCGAAGGCATCAACATCGCCGACGCGGACTCCGACGAGGTGCGCCGCTATATCATCGGCTGCGCGCTGCGCTGGATGCGTGACTTCCACGCCGACGGCCTGCGCCTGGACGCCGTGCACGCGCTGGTGGACACCACCGCCTTCCATATCCTCGAGGAGCTGGCAACCGAAACGGACTGGCTGGCAGACCAATTGGGCCGTCCGCTGTCGCTGATCGCCGAGAGCGACCTCAACGACCCACGATTGATCACCCCGCGCGACCGCGGCGGTTACGGGCTGACGGCGCAGTGGGCCGACGACATCCACCACGCCATCCACACGGCGGTGTCCGGTGAACGCCAGGGTTATTACGCGGACTTCGGGTCGCTGGCGACCCTCGCCCAGACGCTGCGGCACGGCTACTTTCACGCCGCCACCTATTCGTCGTTTCGGCACCGCCGGCACGGACGCCCGCTGGACACGGGTTCCATTCCCGCCACCCGGCTGGTCGCTTACACCTGCACCCATGACCAGGTAGGCAACCGGGCCCTCGGGGACCGCCCGTCGCAGAACCTGACCGGCGGCCAGCTGGCGATCAAGGCGGCGCTCGTGCTCGGGACACCCTTCACCGCAATGCTTTTCATGGGTGAGGAGTACGCGGCGTCCACCCCGTTCCAGTTCTTCAGCTCGCATCCCGAGCCGGAGCTGGCCAAGGCCACCGCGGAAGGGCGCAAGGCGGAGTTCGCCGAACACGGCTGGAACGCCGACGACATCCCCGACCCGCAAGACCCGGAGACGTTCCAGCGCTCGAAACTCGACTGGGACGAGGTCGACTCCGGCGAACACGGCCGGTTGCACCGGCTCTACCGCGACCTGATCGCGTTGCGGCACAGCGACCCCGACCTGGCCGACGCGTGGCTGGAGCACCTCGCGGTGGACTACGACGAGGAACAACGCTGGATCAGCGTGTCGCGCGGCCGGCTGCGCATCGTGTGCAACCTCGGCGCCGAGGCGACGAAGGTGCCCGTCGCCGGCGACGTGGTGCTGGCCTGGGGTGATCCCGCGGTCGATGCCGACAGCACCGTGCTGGACGGCCATTCGTTCGCCATCCTGGCGGTGCGCGAGCGGGCGTAAGCCTGTGGATGACGGTGCGCGGCCGGCCGCGCGGCCGCCGATGATTCGCCCATGAATGAATCGCTGAGCCGGTGGATCGGCTTGCTCAAGAAGAAGAAGCCGGTGCCGGCTCCGCTCGTCGTGATCGATGAAACGCCGCCGGCGCGCAGCGTGGCGCTGTTGTGGACGGGCCCGGGCCTGGGCAGCGCTGGCGGCGAGGGGCGTTGACGCCCCGCTAGACGCTGGGGCGGCCCGAGCCGTGCACCGCCTCGGCGATCGCGTCCGCCAGGGGGTCGATCTCGTCGGCTCGTAGGTCGGCGATGGTGACGCGGATGCCCGCCGGCGTGCGGATCCGGAACCGCGTGCCCGGCGCCGCGGCCCAGCCCGCGCGCAGCAGCCGGGTGATCGCGACCGTCTCGTCGGGCACGGGAATCCATACGTTGAGGCCGGAGCGCGCGTGGGCGGCGACGTCACGCTGGGCCAGGGCGGCGCAGAGCCGGCGGCGGGAGTCGGCGTATTGCCGCTCGGCCGTGCCGACGAGGCGCGCGGCCGCCCGGTCCGACCACAGGCTGACGGCCAGATCCTGCAGCAGGTGGCTCACCCAGCCCGGACCGAGCCGCAGTCGGCCGTGCACGCGCTCGACGGTGCGATGGTCACCCGCGAGGACGGCCACCCGCAGGTCGGGTCCATAGGCCTTGGACGCGGATCGCACGAATGCCCAATGCTCGGTCACGCCGGCCAGCGTGCGCAGCGGCGCGCCGGAGATGCCCGCGCAGTGATCGTCTTCGACGAGCAGCAGATCGTCGGCCCGCTGCGCCAACAGTGGCCGTAGCGCGGCGGCGCGATCGGCGGACAGCGCCGCACCCGTCGGGTTCTGGGCGCGATTGGTGATGATCAGGCCGCGCACCCCGCGGTCCAGGGTCCGCGCCAGGTCGTCGGCCAGTGGCCCGTCGTCGTCGACCCGGACCGGCTCGGCCGAAAGGCCCAGGGCTGCAAGGAGATCGAGCAGGTTGGCCCAGCCCGGGTCCTCCACCGCGACCCGGTCCCCGGGACGCAGATGCGCGGTCAGGACGCGCTCGATTCCATCGAGCGCTCCGCTCGTGACCGCGAGGTGATCGGACGGTACGCCGTCGGCGGACAGCGCGGCCCGCGCGAACTCCGACAGGGCGGCCGACATGGCCGGCTCGCCGTACAGCACCGGGCGGCCGGCAACCGGACCGGGCAGCGTGGCGCCCGCAAGGGGCAGCAGGGCCGGGTCCGGGTTACCGGTCGACAGGTCACGCACGCCAGCGGGGACGTCGAGCGCGAGCAGGGAGCGGGGGGTGGTCGCGGGGCGGTGCCGCACCCGGGTACCGCGCCGGCCGGCGGTTTCCACGGCCCCGCGATGCCGCAGCAGGCGGTAGGCCGCGGCGGCGGTGTTGGCGTTCACGCCGAGCTGACCGGCCAGGTCGCGCACGGGCGGCAGCGCATCGCCGGGCGCCAGTGAGCCCGCCGAGATGGCGGCTTCGATGCTGGCGGCTATGGACTCCGCACCCGTTCCGGTTATGCTGCTTTGTACTGGCACACTATTTATTATGTACTAGAACAAAGGTCTACGCTATGCAAACCGGATACGAGCCGACGCCGCGCACCACGCCCACCCGCTACCGGGAGCGCGCGCGCTACGACCGGGAAAGCGTGCACCAGATCCTGGACGAGGCGCTGGTCTGCCACCTGGGCTACCTCAGTGCCGGCCGGCCGGTGGTTCTGCCCACCACGCATGCCCGCCTGGGCGAGACGCTCTACCTGCACGGGTCCACCGGGAGCGGCCCGCTGCTGGCGGCCCGGGCGGCGCCGTCGGGCCTGCCGGTGTGCGTCACCGTCACCCTGGTCGACGGGCTGGTGCTGGCCCGTGCCGCCATGCACCATTCGGTGAACTTCCGCTCGGTGGTGGTGCTGGGCGCCGCGCGCGTCGTCGACGACGAGGCGGAGCAACTGCAGGCGCTCGCCGGCCTGCTCGAGCACATCGCGCCCGGCCGCGCCGCCGATTGCCGAGCCCCGAACGCGCGCGAGCTGGCCGCCACCGGGGTACTCGCGCTCGACCTCGTGGAGGTATCGGCCAAGGTGCGTACCGGTGCCCCGGTCGACGATCCGGAGGATCACGCGCTGCCGCACTGGGCGGGGGTGGTGCCGCTGAGCGTGGCGGCCGGGGAGCCGGTGCCGGCCGGGGATCTGGATCCCGGCACTCCTGTGCCGCCGTATCTCAGCAAGTGCCTAGCCTGAGTCGCGGCTGCTCAGAGCTCCGGTTGTCTGGCGCCCACCCGGCCGCGTGCGCGCCGCGAGTTGTCCCACCAGGCTCCGACGAGCACGACGGTGCCGGCCCAGGCCGTGCCCAGCATCCACCCGGAGAGCACATCGCTGACGTAATGAACTCCCAGATAGACGCGCGAGAACCCGATCAGGAAGACCGAGCCGATCGCCACGGCCCATACGATCACGCGCCCGGTCCACCACAGGATCAGCCAGCGGGTCAGCATCCACGCGGAGATGACCATGATCGCCGCGGTGCCGGTCGCGTGTCCGGAGGGAAACGAATACCCGTCCGCGTCGATGAGAGCGAAAGGCAGGGGCGGGCGTTGTCGACCGACCAAGGCTTTGGCGGTGAAGAGCACCAGCGGAACCGCGCCGCCGCCAACCAGAGCAAGCACCACGGGCCGCCATGACCTGCACCGCCAACCCGCGGCAACGGAAATCGGAAAGGCGAGCGCAGTCAGAAAAAGCGGTCCGCCCGCGACCGTGATCGCCCGCAGAGCGGCGGTCAGCCACAGGTCACGGTGGGCCGCAAGCCACCGAGTCACCGGTCGGTCGATCCCGGCGATGCCGTCGCCCTCGAGCACGTCCTCGAGCACTTCGGTGAAGCCGACCGCCAACGCCACCACCACGACCAGTCCGAGCAGCAACGCGACACCGGCGACCTCGCCCGTCGGCCACCGACGCGCCGGCATCCACCCCCGGTCGCTGATCCGGTCACGGACCCAGGTCAGCGTTTTGTCGATTACGGCCGAGTTGGACACCCGCCCTGCGAGCGTCCGTAACCGGGGTCCGTGCCGAGCGACCCAAATCGCCGCCCATGCAAGCAATATGAGCGACGCAATGACGCCCGCGCTGACCAGGCCGAACCCGCCAGTGCCGGGTCCATACTGCGAGTCATGCATCGCGGCGCGGGGTCTAGAACAGCAGGTAGCGGTAGGCCGGTGAGCCGGGCTCGAGGCGTTCGACGTGCAGCTCTGTCGCCCGCATCCGCGCCAGCAAACCGTCCAGATCGGCCGACGAAGCCAACTGGATGCCCACGAGCGCCTCGCCGGTCTCGCGGTTGTTGCGCTTGATGTACTCGAACAGCGTGATGTCGTCGTCGGGCCCCAGCACCTCGTCGAGGAACCGGCGCAACGCACCCGGTTCCTGCGGGAAGTCCACCAGGAAGTAGTGCTTGAGGCCGAGGTGGACGAGCGAGCGTTCCAGCACCTCGCCGTAGCGCGACACGTCGTTGTTGCCGCCCGAGATGAGGCACACCACCGTGGAGCCGGGCTCGACGTCGGCCTCCAGCAGCCCCGCGACCGACAGCGCGCCCGCCGGCTCGGCGATGATGCCCTCGTTCTGATAGAGGTCCAGCATCGCGGTGCACACCGCCCCCTCGTCGATCGTGGTGATCGACACCATGTCGCCCGCGGCGGCCAGCGCGGCGTAGGTCAGCGTGCCCGCGCGGCGCACCGCCGCGCCGTCGACGAACTGGTCGACGTGGTCCAGTGTCACGGGCGCGCCGGCGGCCAGTGCGGCCATCATCGCGGCGGCCCCGGCCGGTTCGACACCCAGCACCGACGTGTTCGTCGTCCGCTCGGCCAGGTAGGTGGTGATGCCGGCGATGCAGCCGCCACCGCCCACGGGGACCACCACCAGGTCCGGCTCGTCGTCCAATTGGTCCAGCACCTCGACGGCGATGGTGCCCTGACCGGCCATGGTGCGCGGGTCATCATAAGGCGGCACCAGCGTGGCACCGGTGCGTTCGACGTCGGCCAGCGCGGCGTCGGCGGCCAGGTCGTAGGTGGTTCCGCCCACGATCAGCTCGATGAAATCACCGCCGTGGTAGCGGATGCGGTCCCGCTTTTGCTGGGGGGTCTTGGCGGGCACGTAGACGCGGCCGTGCACCCCCAGCGTCCGGCACGCGTAGGCGAAGCCCTGTGCGTGATTGCCCGCCGACGAGCACACCACGCCCGCGGCCAGCTCCTCGTCGGACAACTGCACCAGCAGGTTGTAGGCCCCGCGCAGCTTGTAGGAACGCACCACCTGCAGGTCTTCGCGCTTGAGGTAGACGTGCGCGCCGGTGATCGCCGACAACCGGTCGCTGTACTGCAGCGGGGTCGGCGTGACCACCGCGGCGATCCGCTTGGCCGCGCCGTCGATGTCAGCCGCGCACAGCGGCGCGACGCTCGGGTGATGGCTCAGTTCGGCGGACACTGATCAATGGTGCCATGGCAGCCGATCAACTCCGGAATTCAGCCGACCGGGGTCAGCACGAACACCGGGATCTGGCGGTCCGTTTTCTTCTGGTATTCGGCGTAGTCCGGCCAGGCCTCGACGGCGCGCTCCCACCAGAGCGCCTTCTCGTCGCCGAACACCTCGCGGGCGTCGTATTCGCGGGTGGTGCCGCCGTCCTGCAGCTCGACCCGGGGGTTCTTGACGACGTTGTGGTACCAGACGGGGTGCTTCGGGGCCCCGCCGAGTGAGGCGACGATCGCGTACTCGCCGTCGTGCTCGACCCGCATCAGTGGGGTCTTGCGCAGCTTGCCCGTCTTGGCCCCGACGGTGGTCAGCACGATGATGGGTTTCCCCTTCATATCGGTGGCTTCGGTCCCGCCCGACTGCTCGTACTTCTCGGCCTGTTCGCGGGCCCAATCCCATGGGCTCGGCTCGTATTCCCCAGAAAGTGGCATGCCCCAACTCTATGCCGGGTGCAAACCTGCGAGGCCGGGCTATGAGGGCTCGCCGTCGGCAGGCGGGTCGTCGTCTTTGGCCAGGTGGCGGAGGACCCTTTCGTTGAGGGCGGCGAGCATGTCGAGCTCAGCCGGGGTGAGCAGGTCGATGAAGTTCCGGCGGACGTCCTCCACGTGCCCCGGCGCCGCCTTCTCAATGGCGGCGCGGCCGGCCGGCAGCAGGCAGACCATGGTGCTGCGGGCGTCGTCGGGGTTGGGCTCCCGACAGATCAGCCCGTCCTTCTGCATCCGTTTCACCTGATGGGAGACGCGACTCTTCTCCCAGCCCAGTGTGTTGCACAGGTCGCGGGCGGGCATGCGATCCCCGTCGTGAGCCGACAGCACCGCCAGGACCTCGTAGTCGGCCCCCGATAGGCCCGATTCCTGCAGGCCCCGGTTCAGGTGCACGTCGAGCTGATGATGCGCATGCTGGAATGCCCGCCAGGCGCGGTCTTCGCGAGGGTTCAGCCAGTTCGGTTCCATTAGCCTCCATGCTATCGCGAATTGGTTGACGCATCATCAAACCGGACCTAAGGTGGACGAGTCAACCTTTTTCGTTCGTTATTCAAAGACGGGACACCTCATGAGCAGCATCAGCATCATCGGCACCGGGAACATGGCCCGCGCCATCGGCGAGCTGGCGATAGCAGGCGGCAACACCGTCGAGGTCATCGGCCGCGATCAATCCAAGGCCGCCGCCCTGGCCAAGGCTCTCGGCAGCGGCGCCACGACTGGAGAGTTCGGCGCCGTTCCTGCCGGGGACTTGGTCGTCGTGGCCCTGTTGTACGCCAACGTCGTTCCGGTCGTCGCCCAGTACGGAGATGCCCTCGCGGGCAAGGTCATTGTCGAGATCAGCAACCCCTTCAATTCCGCGGCCGACGGGCTGGCCATCCCCGATGACACCTCGATCGCGCAGGAAGTTGCCAAGGCGGCTCCGGCCAGCGCCAGCGTGGTGAAGGCATTCAACACCATCTTCGGTGTCGTCCTGGCCCAGGGCCGGCCGCTCGACGTGTTCATCGCCGGCGACGACTCGCGCGCCAAGGCGGGCGTGGCGGCGTTCATCGAGAGCCTCGGGCTGCGCCCGCTCGACGTCGGCGGCTTGAACATGGCGCACTGGCTGGAAGGAACGGGCCTGGTCATGATGGGCCTCGCCCGCCATGGGGTGGGGAACTTCGACTTCGCCCTCGGCGCCACCGTTCCCGGCTGAGCCGCACCGCGCGGTCCAGAAACGAGCGCACGTGCGCCCCAAAGTAATAGTTGATGGATCATTGAAACGATAGAAGAGGACTCTTGCGATGAAGCTCGGTTTCGCACTCCCCATCGTCGGGCCCGCAATCAGCAGCGCCACTGGCCTGAGCGCGTTCTGCCGTGGACTCGAGGATCTTGGCTACGACACGCTGTGGGTGGGCGATCGTCTGGTCACGCCGGTGGACATGCACAGCACCTATCCGGGCAAGGAACAGCCGTACCCGCCGCAGATGACCCGTTACCTCGATCCGGTGCTGCTGTGGACTGTCGCCGCGACGGCGACGAGCCGGGTGCGGCTGAACGCCAGCACGCTCAGCACGTTCTACTACGAGCCGGTGCACCTGGCCCGGCTGCTGACCACGCTCGACGTTCTCAGCGAAGGCCGCCTTGACGTTGGCGTCGGAATCGGGTGGATGAAGGACGAGCACGACATCGCCCGCGGCGCGGACTGGCGCCGGCGCGGGCGGATGCTCGATGACCTGCTGGCGTTTCTGCACGAGTGGTGGACGAGGACCCCGGTGTCCTGGGACAGCGAGTTCTTCTCCCTGCCGCCTGTCCATGCCGACCTGCGCCCGGTCCAGGCCGGTGGTCCGCCCATCTGGATCGGCGGTGCCAGCGAGGCCGCGATGCGCCGGGTCGGCCGCAGCGGCATCGGCTGGCTCGGGGTCGAGGGGCTGCAGGACGAGGTCACCGACCACTTGTGGTCGATTGCGCGCCGTGCGGCGCAGGACGCCGGCCGCGATCCTGACGCGTTGAAGACGGCCCTGCGGATCAACCTCGAACCGGGCACGTCCGTTGACTCGGTCGTCGGCCGGCTCGAGCGCCTCGCCGGGTCCGGTGCCGATGAGGCGATCGTGGATGCTTTCGCCATGTTCCCCAGCCTTGACCAGATGCTTGACTTCGCCGGCCGGGTAATCGCCCGATGGAGTGATCGTGGGAAAGCTTGACGGCAAGGTGCGGTGATCACGGGCGGCTCAAGCGGTTTGGCGCTGGCCGGTGCCAGGTTGTTCGTTGACGAAGGAGCTCACGTTTTCATCTCGGGCCGGCGGCAGGAAGCTCTGGCGCCGGGCCCGTCAGATAGCGCGCGAGCACCGGGCGCACCCATTCGGTCAGCGTCGCGTCGTCCATCTCGGCCAGCGCCGGCACCCCGACGACGTAGCGGGCCATCGCGATTCCCAGCACCTGTGAGCCCACCAACGCGGCCCGCTCCACGGCGCGGTCGGGGGTGACGGTCGCCAGGGCCGGGGCCACCTGCTCGACGAAAACCGCCAGCAGAGTGTCGGCGGCCGTGCGATTGGTCGCGGCCGCGCGCAGCAGCGGCAGAAAGGAACCGTGCGGATCCCACACCTGGACGAACAGCGGCACCAGCACGTCCGCGAGGCGCTCGGGGGCGACGCCGGAGAGATCGGGAAAGCTGACCTCGAGCCGCGACACGGCGGCGAACAGATCCGCCTTGCTGCCGAAGTAGTGCATGACCAACGCGGGATCGACGCCGGCCTCCGACGCGATCGAGCGGATGGTGGTTCGTTCGAAGCCCTGGGTGGAGAACTGAGCGCGCGCGACGCGCAGGATCGTGGCGCGGGTGACCTTCCCGTCACGGGCTTTCGCGGGCATAGCCAGATTGTATTCAACAACTGTTGACACGGCCAGAGGCCGGGCCTAGCGTTTAGTTCAACAATTGTTGAACTCAACGCCGAGGAGGTTCTCCAATGACCGTCACCGTCATCCAAATCGGGCTCGATCCCGACGTGATCGACTACTCGTCACCGGACTTCGCGCAGTTCGCCGGGCTGTCCAGGGATGCGCTGCGGTTGGCCAACGACGACAACGTCGCGGGGTTGCGCGCCGCCGGCTACGAGGTCGATAACTGCCTGATCGGCTTCGGGGCCGCGGGCGCCGGCAAGGCGCGGCGCTGGCTGGAAGCCAAGCGCTACGACGCCGTGTTGATCGGGGCCGGGATACGCCTGGTCGCCGGCAACACCCTGCTGTTCGAGTCGATCGTCAACGCCGCGCACGTGACCCAGCCGGGCTGCCGCTTCGTCTTCAACCGCGCGGCGCAGTCCACCCCCGGCGACATCCGCCGCTGGTACCCGCAACCGGAAGGAGCGTCGCGATGACGGCCCACGACGTCGACGTCCTAGTGGTGGGGGCGGGCCCCACCGGCCTGACCGCCGCGGGTGACCTGGCTCGCGCCGGGCGCTCGGTCACCGTGCTGGAACGCTGGCCGACCGAGAACCCGTCGAGCCGCGCGTTCGCCACCATGGCGCGCACGCTGGAACTGCTCGACGCGCGCGGGCTGGCCGACGACCTGCTGGCCCTCGGGCACCGCGCGCCGCGCGTGCGGCTGTTCGCCGGAGCGCAGATCGACCTCACCCATCTCGACTCGCCCTACTCGTTCGTGTTGGTCACCCCGCAGACCAATGTCGATGCCGCGCTGCGCCGCTACGCGCAGGCCCAGGGCGCCGAGATCCGGCGCGGCATCGAGGTGATCGCGCTCGAGCAGGACGCCGAGGGCGTGACGGTCACCGCCCGCCCCAAGGACGACGAGGATCCGGCGCACCGGCAGACGTGGCGGGCGCGGTACGTGATCGGCGCCGACGGCGCGCACAGCACCGTTCGACGGTTGGTGGGCGCCGGATTCCCCGGCAAGACGGTGCTGACGTCGATCGTGCTGGCCGACGTCAAGCTGGCCCACGGACCGGCCGGCGGGGGCCTGACGGTCGCGGCGCCCGGAGACGTCCTGGCATTTCTGGCCCCCTACAACCGCCAGGACCCGGATGGCTCGTGGTATCGCGCCATGGTGTGGGACCGCGATCATCAGGTGCCCGACGGCGAACCGGTCGAGGACGCGGAGATCGTCGACATCCTGGCCCGCGGCATGGGCACCGACTACGGCGTGGTCGAGGTCAGCTGGAAGTCCCGATTCCATTGCGACGAAAGGCAAGTCGAGCGGTACCGCCACGGGCGGGTGTTCTTGGCCGGCGACGCCGCGCACGTGCACTCCCCCATGGGCGGCCAGGGCATGAACACCGGCGTTCAGGACGCAGCCAACCTGGCGTGGAAGATCGACGTGGTGCTCGGCGGCGCCGACGACCGGCTGCTGGACAGCTACCACGACGAACGCCACCCGATCGGCAAGCGCGTCCTGATCCAGTCCGGGCTGATCGCCCGCGCCGCGACGCTGCATCCGCGGCCCGCGCGGTGGCTGCGGAACCTGTTGGCGCCCAGGCTGCTTCGGGTTCCGGCCGTACGGGACCGGGTGGCGGGCAGTTTCGCGGGCACGACGCTGCGCTACGGCCGCCGCGGCCTGGTCGGCACCCGCGCCACCGCGATCCCGCTGACCGAGGGACGGCTGACCGAACTGCAGCGCACCGGAGGTTTCGTCCTCGTGCGCGAACACGGCGCCCCACCGGTTGATGCGCTCGGGATGCTGCAGGCGGAGCGGACCGACCGCGGGCCCGCGGTACTGGTGCGCCCCGACGGGTACATCGGCTGGGCCGGATCATCGGCCCAGGCGCCGACGCGAATCCCGGAGCTGACCGCGACGCACGCGGGGTGAGTCTATTGCTGCTTCTCCCCGTGTGGCTCGACGAACGGGCGCAGGTGGATCCGCGTCTGGTGATCGGGGGCCCCGGCCTCCCCATCGGAATGCCTGCCGCGCGTGTAGTCGCCTTGCCACGGTACCTTTTCACCCAAAGCGATGTTGGTCGCGGCTTGTGCCTGCCCCAACTCGTTGCGTGAACGCAGGAAGAACTCGTGCTTACGGCGCACTTCCTCGTCGGAGTCGATCGGCCTGATTTCCGGGGCGAACTCTTCCAGCTCGGCCCGGCGCTGCGGGACAATCATGCAGATCGGTTCGTCGACATCGAAGCGCACCGGCATCATCTTGCGGGTGATCTGCCAGCTCATGCTGAAACTCGATGTGGCCCAGTCCGTTTCGACTATCCCTTCCAGCGGGGACACGGCGTCCTTCGGGTAGTTCGCCGGCCCGCGGACCAACAGGTTGTAGCCCGGCGGGGTGCGGAACAGCATCGGCAGGTGCCAGGTCAGGATGCCGTGACCGAAATGGCTGAACGGCAGCAGCTGACCGGGGTCGCGCCGGTCAGGCGCGATGATCACCCCCAGGCTGTCGTCCCCGCCCATCCACGTGGCGGTGAAGGCGCTCGGATTGCGCAGTTCCCAGCCACTTTGGTTGGCGATCAGCATCGGCAGGCACCGGTTCGGCCAACCGTTGCGCATCTGCGACATCCACGGCCGGCTGATGGGGGCCGGTGTGATCGGCGGCGCGTTGTCCTGCGTGGTGAACGCGATCAGCGGGCGGGCCTGCCCGCCGGGCTTGTCACTCATCGACTCCTCGATTCGCTGCTTGCCCCAGATTGTCTCCGGACCACTATCCAGTGTGCCGGTCGAGCGCAGACTCAAGTGTGCGGGCCGGTAGGGCCGACCACGGCCGCGGGTCGCTGGGCTGCGCGGGACGGTCGGCAAACGGGCGGAACCACCAGCCGACGTCCCGCCACGCCCCATCCTTGAAGCCCACACCATCGAAGACGCCGACGCGGGTGAAGCCCGTCGCCTCGTGCAGGCCGACGCTTGCCGGATTGGGCAGCGCAACGGCCGAGTAGGCGTTCATATATCCCTGTGCGGCAAGCAGGTTGAGCAAGGCGGTGTAGATGCGGCGACCATACCCCAGCCGGTGACATGACCTATCCAGGTATACGGACACGTCAACAGACCAGCGGTAGGCGGCCCGGTCGCCGTGTGGGCCGGCATAGGCGTACCCGACGATGGCATCGCCATTGGTTATGACCAGCCAAGGGAGGCGGGGCAGCGTGGTAACCAGCCTCGATCGCATCCCCTGCGCACTGGGCGGCACCATCTCGAACGAGATCGCGGTGTCGCGCACATACGGCGCATAAATGTCGGCGATCGTGCCCGCATCCTCCGGAGTGGCCATTCGAATCATGTGAAGAGCGTGCCCAACGCGTTCTCGGCGAACCGACGGTGGGTGGTTATCTGCGTCGCGGCGAGCACCAATCAGCCGTTGGTCCGCTAACCCACCTAGTTGGTGTTCGGCGGTGGCTGCGGCTGAAAGGGTTCGTACCACCACCAGTCGGCGCGCTCGCCTGTCGGCCCGGGGCATGGCGGGACGGCGGGCCGGGCAAGGTTGGGCGCACGCGCAAGCGATCCCGCACTTAGCGGTCGGCCCGAGCTGTCGGTGACGACGAGGGCGTCGGCGGATCCGGTGATCGTGATTACCCCGTGGTGGTGCGACCGGTGGTGATATGGGCATACCAGCACCAGGTTGGCCAACTCTGTTGGGCCGCCGTCTTCCCAATGCCGGATGTGGTGTGCATGCAAACCGCGGGTAGCGCCACAGCCGGGAACCACGCAGGTGGGGTGGCGATGCTCGAGTGCGCGGCGAAGCCGCCGGTTGATCTGGCGGGTCGCCCGGCCGGCGCCGATGACCTCACCGTGCCGTTCGAACCAAACCTCACACGTGGCATCACAGGTCAGGTATCGGCGTTCGGCGTCCGTGAGTAGCGGACCCAGATGCAGCACGGCGGCGCGCTGCTCGACATCGACATGCACCACGACGGTGGTGTGATGCCCGTGCGGGCGGCGGAACGCCTCGGCGTCCCATCCCGCCTCGACCAGGCGCATGAACGCCTCGAGGGTGCCTGGCAACGGCGGCATGGCATCGGATGCGCAGCCTCGATTGCCGCGATCGTGCTTCCACTCGGCGATCAGCGCGTCACGATGAGACGCCAATGCCGCGTCGAACTTCGCCGCATCCCAGTGCGGAAGTCTTATCCGCCAAGAAGTGAACTCGTTGCTGGAGGTCTTGGTGACCGAGGGTTGCGGTTGCGGCCGAGAATCGGGTTCGGGTCGCGGTTCCAGTTTGACCGCGGTGCGCAGCTGGTTGACCGTGGCGCAGCGCGCCAACTCCGCGTAGTGCTTATCAGATCCATCACCCGCCTGCGCCGCGATGACGCCGACTTGATCCAGTGACAGTCGACCCTCTCGCATGCCCTGCGCGCAGCGCGGGAACGCCTCGAGCCGGCGCGCGATGGTCGTGAGCGTGTGGGCGTTCGCCGACGAGCAGCCGAGCTTCCAGGCGACCAACGCCGCGACCGACCGAGCGCCCGTGGCGCCGCAGAGCTCGTCGCGATCCATTTCGGCGATGATCTCGACGATGCGCCCATCAATCGCGTTCCGCTGACCGGCCAACTCGGCCAACTCATCGAACAACACCTCGAGACGCTGGTTAGGGCTCACCGCCGCGGGAGGCGACGCGATCGAGGACATGACTTCATCATCGCAGGGGGGTACGACAAATCTCGGCTACCAACTCCGCGGAGTGCGACCGTCATCATTCGCCAAGCGCGACAGCATGATCCGCCACCAAACGCTACCCACCCTCGGTCTTCAGTACCGGTTCGGTCTGGGCCGAAAAACCGTGCGGCCGGTGCGCCAATGCGTTTCGAATGGCGCCGACCTGGCTCCACGTTTGCCCGCCAGGTTCAGTCCTGGGCGTTGGCCATCGCCCGGTAGCCTTCGCGCACGCTCGGGTACACGGGCTTCCACTTGGTGACTGATCGGAAGCGGGCGTTGCTGATGCGCAGTGACCGGGTCATGGAGGTGGTGCGGTCCCCGAGCAGCAGCGCGAGACGTCCGGGCCCGATGACCCATGGTCGGGCGTCGACGGCATCGGCCATCGCCAGGGTGTTGTCACGGGCGGTCACGGGCTCATCGTCGACGACGTTGTAGGTGCCGGGCACACAGTCCAGGGCCGCAACAACCGCACCGGCGGCGTCGCGGAGGTGAATTGACGACACGAATCCGTTCGGGCGGCCCGGTTGGAATCCAACGTGCCGGCGCGCCATTGCCATGATCTGTTCGCTGTGCGCGGCGCCCCGACCATAGAAGATGCCGAACCGCAGAACCACGGCGGCGCAGCCGCTTCCGCGCAGTCGACCGGCGTTGGACTCGGCTGCGTGGTTACCCACCGCGTTGGGATAGTGGTCAGTCGGACAGTCCTCATCGAGCGGTCGGCTACCGCCGTCGCGATAGATCATCACGACCGATTCCTGTACCAACCTGGACACGCCGGCCTCGATGGCTGCATCGACCACGGCTGCCGATCCCTCGGTGCGGATGCGCTGGCATTCGGCCCAAGCCGACTTCAGGATGAAGCGCTGCGGTGACGGCAGGGCAGATGCCAGGTTCGCCACGGCCTCGTGTCCGGTGAACGCCGCCGCCAGGCCGCAGCGGTCGAACAGCGACACCAGCACAGGTGTGGCGCCAAGGTCGCGCAAAAGGCGGGCCTTAGCTTCGTTGCGCGCCAAGGCCGAGACGGTATGTCCCCCAGCGACGAGGGCCGAAACCGCATACCTGCCTATTGCTCCGGTGCCACCGGCAACGAATACCCGCATGCGCCCCTTCCCTCGTCGAATCGCGCTATGAGCTGCGGAAAATCAGGGGAACCGTCAGCGGCCCTCGGATGGCCGGGGTGTCGCGCCACCCCACCGGCCCGGACAGGCAGGGTTGCCGGCTAAGGATTTTGGGCAGGACGACGGCGAGTTCAAGCTGGGCCAAGGCGGCTCCAAGGCAGTAATGCGCCCCATAACCGAACGACAAGGGCGCTGGCGCATGGCGGTCAAGCCTGAAGCGGCTAGGCTCGTCGAATACGGCGGGATCGCGGTTGGCGGCGGCAATCGCGATGAGAGCGCTTTGCCCTGAAGAGATCTCTGCACCACCGACGATGTGGTTAGCGGTGGCGGTGCGCGCGGTGGACTGTACCGGTGCGTCCAGGCGCAGGAGTTCAGTCACAATCGCCTGATCGGTGGGTTCGACATTGTCGGCGATACAGGTTCGGCCAGGGTCGCGAGAAAGCAGCCGCACAAGTCCGGCGCCCAAGACATTGGCGGTCGTTTCGTGACCGGCAACGGCGATGAGGATGGCCGTCATGACGACATCTTCGAGCGATAGCTCGGGGTCGGCGGCGATGAAGCTGAGAAGGTCGTCTCCGGGATGGGCGCGCCGGTCGGCCGCCATCGGTAAGAAGTCGGCCATAAGTGTGGCCATGGCGACCGCGCCGGCGGCTATCTCATCGGGGTCGGCGAGCGTCCCCAGCATGCGAATGATCACCGGGGACACCTCACGCAGAAGTTCGGTGCTAGCGGGATTCAGGTCGAGCCATGCGGCGATTACGGCGACCGGTAGCGGAAGAGCAACTTCGGCCATGAAGTCGAATTCCGCGCCGGCAGGTTGCTGGTTGATCACCGTCGAGGCGATCGCCTCGATGCCCCCGGCGAGGTTGGTGACGAATGATCTGGTGAATACGTCGCGAACCGACCCGCGCAGGCGTTGGTGTGCTGGCCCGTCGGCGAAAAGCATTGAGTTACTTGTCACGTCGGGGATAGCGGCAGCCATGGCTGCCCGCGCGAGCGGGTTGGCCAGCGGGTCGCTGGTCCAGCCGGTACCGCCGAGCACCTGCCGGGCAGCGTCGTAACTCAGGACGAGCCATGCCTCGGCAATGTCGTCCCACACCACGGCTCCCTCCCGTCGCCTCGCCTCATAGAAGGGGTAGGGGTTCGCCGCGTCCCACGGCAGCCGGGCACTGGCGAGGTCAGGCGTCGCCACGGGGGTCCATTCCGAAGGGCAGGCCGCGGTCGCGGACCCACGCAACGTGCTGGCGGCCCAGTTCGGTTACTGGCGCGGCAACGCCGTCCATGTCGTCGAGCATTGCCCGGGCGTGCATTGTGGCCCCCAGGGCGGTGAAGATCGCGTTCATTGACAAGTTGAGCCGGGAAAAGAACACGAAGTCGGGCGGTACAGACATTCTGCGCAACGGGTGATCAGACGAGCGCAGATCAAGCAAGGTCTGAACGGCGCGTTGGGAGGCCTGGTCGGTATAGGTCACCGGCTGCGGCGCCAGCAGCTCGTAGATGATTCCCTGCCACCACTGGTAGGTTTCATCGGCGGTGAGCGTGGACTCGAGGGCGAAGAAACCGCTCTCACTCATCAGGTCACGCACTGCGCCCTTGTGCCGGTTCACCGCCGCATGCACCATGCTCACGATCCGTCGACGCTGCTGCTCAGACAGGACTTTCACGCAGCCGAAGTCGACGAATCCGACCGTGCCGTCCTCGCCGAATCGATAGTTTCCCGGATGTGGATCGGCGTGAAACAGGTTGGCGTGACGATAGGATCCGGTGACGAACCGTGCGATCACTTCGGCCCAGCGGTCCTTGAGGTCCTGGTCGGCGTCGCGGGTCCCGGGCCAATCCAACCCGTCCACGTACGTCATGGTCAGCACCTGATCGGCCGACGCCTCCGGGACGACATCGGGCACACGGATGAATGGATGCCCGCGGTACAAGTCACTGAACGCCATGATGTTGGCGGCCTCGAGCCGATAGTCGACCTCTTCGGTGATACGGGCAGAAATCTCATTGGCGGCATGCTCGATGTCGGGCATCGTTGCCCCTAGTGCGCCGGCCGCACTCGCGGCGAATCGGAAGACCGTCGCCAATAGCTCGGTATTGGACAGGTCGTCCCGGATCGCCTGCGCCACACCGGGATACTGGATCTTCACAGCGACTTGGCGGCCATCGTGCATCACGGCGCGATGCACTTGTCCAATAGAGGCAGCCGCCATAGGCTCCCCGCAAAACTCGGCGAAGACCACGTCGGCGGGTCTCCCGAGCTGAGCCTCCAACACTTCCAGCGCAAGTGCGGAATCCATGGGCGGAGCGTCGGCCTGTAACCGCGTGAGGGCGTTCTGATACGGCGACAACTCCCCGGCACCGACGGACGCCGCGTCGACCATCGAGACCAGTTGTCCGGCCTTCATCAGTACACCTTTGGAGTGCCCAAGCAATTCCGCGTAGCGCTCGGCGGTGCGTTCGTGAAATCGCTCCACCGCGCCCGCGTCACCGGCCTTCTGCCGCAGGCCGGCAAGCATGCGACCGCCGGCCGCGCGCGCTGTGAAGCCGGCCATTGGCATCGTGCGGCGCACACGGCCGCGGGGCACCGGACGATCGGTAGGTGCCATTGGCCCCCTCCGTCCAGCTGCGCTGATATAGTGACTTACTACAGAATATAAGCGTATACATATAGGGCGGTCAAGGTGGAAACCTCGACGAAGGAAAGGCTCGTGACGGAGGCCATGCGGCTTTTCAGCCAGCAGGGCTACCGCGCGACGAGCATCAACCAAATCGAGAAGGCGGCCGGCTTGGTTCCCGGCTGCGGTGCGCTCTACAACCACTTCAAGTCCAAAGAAGCGCTACTCGCCGCAGGCATCGACCGCCAACTCGACCGCCGCCGCGCGATGCACGACATCAGCGCCCTGTTCGCCGGACAAGGCGACCTGCGTACCGAGCTGTCCATGCTGTGTCGATATCTGACGAGTGTGCTCGATCGGGAAAGTGAATTCCTTCAAGTCGCGGCGCGCACTCCTGCCGACCAGTCGACCCGCCTGAACGAGGCCTACGCCGCATTGATCGACGGTCTCTGCGGCGAGCTGACCGACTGGATAAAGGGCTGCGCGCCAAAGCTCGGCCACGACGACGCCAAACGGATCGCCGTCGTGGGGATCAATGCCCTACTCGGAAGGCAGGTAACGCGGATCGTGTTTTCGAGCCCAGGGATTGGCACACCTGACGAGCAATATTTCGCCGACTGGACCGCGATGATTGCCCATCGAATCGAATCAGTCCGGTAATCGGCTCGTCAATTGGTGCGGTCGGCCCAGCCCGGCGGAAGCTGGCCGGGAGCGATGTCGATCACCGATTCGTCGTCGGCCCCGACACGCTCGAACAGTGTGATGTAGGCGAATTCGGGCACGGTATAGATCGGGTAGGTCGGCCCCTCGTCGCGGTAGGCGCGCATCTCCTCGAGGTGATCGTTCTGGAAGCACACCGTGCGGTCGCCGTGCTGGCGGATCCACTGGGGAAAGAAGATCACCCCGTGGATTCGCCGCTTGCCGGGCATGACGTTGACCGCCACCGACGTGCCCGTGGGCTCGGTCCACGAGATCTTGTAACTGTCGTCGTCAAGCGCCACCAGGTCGACCTCTTGGCCCTTGACCCACCGCCCACCGACATGGCCGGAATGGATTCGATAGTCGATGGTCCGGTCGTTCTTGACATACATCTCGTAACGCCAGCCGTTGGCGTAGGTGTAGATGAACCGGCATCCAACGATCCCCGATAAGTCCTGCGGCGGAATGGGATTGTCGACGGTGGTCATGTTGAGATTCCGTTCAGCGTTCGGTTGGTTGATCGGGTCGCCAGTGCCCACGATTGCGCGGAAGCGCCAGTGCGGTCAGGGCGGGGACGGCCCGAAATTCTGAATGCCTCCCGATTCGGTCGGTGGTAAGTACCATACGGCGAAGGTACGTGTGAGGGGCGTCGCGGAATGCACTGGATCGGCGTGTGGTGGCGTCAGCCCGACCACTACGAGTGGTTCTCTGATTACCTAGGCGCACGCGGATTGAAGCCGTTCGTCCGCTACCTGATGGTCGCCATTCTGTCCATCCTGGCCGCGGCGACGTTGCTGATGCTGAACAGCCCTTCGGGTATGCGGACGCCCACGCGACGCGTCATCGCCGCGGCGTTCGTCGCCTGTTTGGTGGCAATGGCGCTGGTGTGGGCACGGCGCTGGCCCGGGCGCGTTCAATCACAGGTGTTTTCGATAGTGGGCACACTCGGTATCGGCGCGGCGTGCGTGCTCGAGGGCGACCCCCGCAGCGGGCTGCTGGGCTGCGCGGCATTCGGTGGCCTCGCGGGCTACGTCGCTTTTTGTCACTCGGCCCGCCTCCTGGTTTTCACACTCGGCACCGCTTTGGGTACGGCGGCGGTGTGCGCCGCGCGGATCGCCTGGTCCGGTGACGCATCAATGGCGGCGGCCAACTTTCTGTTGCTCAGCGCGGGAATCCTGGCGGTGCCCTTCTGCGGACAGGTGCTCGTGCATTGGTTGTCGGTGGACGCCCTGAAGTCCTCGACCGATCCGCTCACCGGCTTGCGCAACCGCAGGGGCTTTTATCGAGCGGCGTCGAGAGTGTCAGCCGCCGACCGCCGCTCGCCGTGCCTGAGTGTCTTGATGGTCGATCTCGACAACTTCAAGCGGGTGAATGACACCTACGGTCACGCTACCGGGGACCGCATCTTGGTAGCCGTGGCCGACAATTTGCGGCGCATCGCCGATGAAGAAACGCTGATCGCCCGGGTAGGCGGAGAAGAATTTTTGGTCGCCCAGACGATCGAAACCGAACAAGCGCTTCGGGTGGCGGAGGCCATCCGCCAGGCCATCGCCGCCACCCCCTGGGGCGTGACAGCCAGCGTGGGCGTTAGCGGCTTCCGGCTGCCGGCCAACGGCGAAACTGTCGATCGGCCGATTATCGAACGCCTGGTACACGCGGCAGACCTCGCGATGTACGACGCGAAACGTGCTGGCGGGAACCGGGTTCGGCATGCCGACGTTCCCGTACCGCCGGTGCGCTGAGGGCCCCGCTGATTCGCCGTCCGCGCGGAACGCACGCCGTTTACCGCGCCCCGGCCAGGCCCGCGATGGTGTTGACCCGCCGGACGGTCGTGGCGATCTCGTCGGCGAACTCCCGCCGCCGCCGCGCGATATCCAAGTCCTCGAAGCCGTCCACCAGCTCGCGGTGTCGGGCCAACCGCAACGCGGTCTTGAACAGCTCCATCGACCTCGACTCGGCGCTGGCCATTCTGCGCTGCAGCTCCCACTGCTTGCCGACCTCGAGGCACTCGGCGAGAAAGGCGTTCTCGTCGAAGGATTCGTCCTCGTAGGCGGCCAACCGGTCGGCGACGATGTGGTAGGGGTCCAGGAACGGGCGCAACACCAGGTGCGCCAAGAGCAGGTCGGCCTTTTCCAGTAGCCCGCGCACATCGGCCGCGCTGGCGGCCTTGCTCGTGTCTTCCACCCGCCCGAGCAGTCGCACTTCGTCGGCGAGCTCCTTTTCGAATTGCGCGCGCGCGGAGAAGAGGAACTCGAATTTCAGCAACT
The DNA here is from genome assembly GCF_001667425.1 of Mycobacterium sp. 852002-51613_SCH5001154. Lineage (NCBI taxonomy): Bacteria > Bacillati > Actinomycetota > Actinomycetes > Mycobacteriales > Mycobacteriaceae > Mycobacterium > Mycobacterium sp. 852002-51613_SCH5001154. The sequence goes on from NZ_LZII01000040.1 coordinate 62,234, forward strand.
CGCGCAGGGCCAGCGCCTCGTCTCGTACGCGCGTCGGCTGCACCAGCCCGTCGACCGAACCCTCGGCGTCTTCGATGGCCGCCAGCAACGCCGTCTCGGCGATCGCGCGATCGACCACGATGTGGATGGCCGCGTTGCGGTAGAACGCGGCGACCAGGTGCTGCTCCGCGCCGATGCCCCAAACCGGTTCGGTGCCGGCGTCATACACGCTGACCACCCCCGAGGCGACGAGCTGGTGCAGCGTCCAGCGGATGGTCGAGCGATTCGTCAGATCGGCGGCGCCCGCCACGCACCAATTCCGGGCCGCGATGTAGCTCGCCAGCGGCCGCACGGTGGCCAGCACCTCGCTGATGGACAACGAGCGGTCGGCGCCCAGCAGCGCGAGGCTCACCACCGCGGTGGGGGTGACCGGGGTGGCGCGGTTGATCCGGTGCTCGACATCCAGCGCGATGCGTTCGATCTCGGTGCCCGTTCCGGACTCCTCGGCGCGCAGCTCCTCGAGACGCTTGCGCAGCGGCAGCGGTTCGCCGAAGTCCAGGTACGCGCGGCCGAGCCGCTCACCCTGCTGCCGCGCGAGCCGGATCAGGAATCGGAAGTCCTCGGGCCGCTTCGCGGCTCCGTACGCCTCGGTGGTCATCGCCTCGACCTCGTGCAGCTGGTCGTACACGATCGAGGTAGGTACCAAATACACCTCGGGGCCGTCGATTTCGTCGACGGCGTCGCTGATGTAGCGCAGGATCCCGTACACCGGGGGACGCAGCTTGCCGGTGCGGGTGCGGCCGCCTTCTATCGACCAGGTGAGGTTGGCGTGGTTCTGCACCAGCTGGGCCGCGTAGGCGCGTAACACGAACCGGTACACGGGAATGTCTTTGGTCTGGCGCCGGATGAAGATCGTGCCGGTGCGCTTGGCCCAGGCGCCCATCGGGAAGAAGTTCAGGTTCGCCCCGCCAAAAGTGAGCGCTGGAGAGAGCCGGTTGGCCTGAATCACCTCCGGCAGCAGCAGGCCGTCCAGATAGGAGCGATGCGAAAAGGCAAACGCCAGAGTGGCTTTGCGATCCAACTTGCGCAGCTGCGCGATCTGGTCCTCGTCGACCAGGACGTCGTAGGCCCGCATCAGCCAGTTGCTGAAGCTGCGCCACGCCTTCACCGCGCGCTCGTCCAGCGAGGGCGCCATCTCGCGCAGGTAGCCCGCGGCCTCGGCGCGCACGCCGTCGTGGTCGCGCCCGAGCTCCTCGGCCAGCCCACTCAGCCGCTCGTCATACCACGGGGCGGCGAGCAGTTGGACGACCTCCACCGGGTCGGTCGTCAACGGTGTCGTCGACTCCTCGACAATGCCGGTGCGCTGCAGCAGCTTCCGCACACCGACCCGGCCGAATTCGCGAGCGGTCGCGCCCGGTCCCCCGCTCATGCCGGCTGCACCGTCGCGGCGGACGACGGCTCGTGCACGCCCGGGTGCAGTTCGGGCGCGTAGAGTTCCTCGATCTCGCTCGCGTACTTCGTCATGATCGGCTTGCGCTTGAGTTTCATGGTCAGCGTGATCTCGTCTCCCCCAGGCTCCCAGAGCTCGGGCAGTATCCGGAAACGTTTGATCTGCTCCACCCGGGACAGTTTGGCGTTGCCCTCGGCCACCCCCGCGGCGATCCGGGAGATGACTTCAGGATGGTTCGCCAGGGCCGCGGGCGACGCGTCGGCCAGGCCGTGCTGGGCCGCGTACGGCCCGACCGATTCGGCGTCGAAGACCATCAGCGCGGCGTTGTACGGCCGCCCATCACCGATCGTGATCATCACGCCGACCATCGGACACGCGGCCAGCATGGTGTTCTCAATGTTGGCCGGCGACATGTTCTTTCCGGCCGCATTGATGATCAACTCCTTCTTGCGGTCGATGATCCTCAGGTAGCCGTCGTCGTCGACGTCGATGATGTCACCGGTGTGCAGCCAGCCGTCGGCGTCGATGGCCTCCGCCGTCTTGGCGGGCTCCTTGCGGTAGCCCCTCATCACCAGCGGACCGCGCACCAGGAACTCACCGTCGTCGGCGATCTTTCCCTCCAGACCCGGAAGCAGCTTGCCGACCGTGCCCAGGCGCGCATCGCTAGGGTGGCTGATAGTGGCGACGCAACTCAGCTCCGACATCCCCCAGCCCTCCGCGATGGGGATGCCGATACCGAGGAAGAACGCCAGCGTCTCCTTCGGGATGGGCGCCGCACCCGACACCGCCCAGCGGAGGTCCCCGAAGCCAAGCCGCTCGCGCAGCTTCGACAGCACCAACTCGTCGGCCTGGGCCCATTCGGCGGCCAGCTCGTCCGGCATCGGCTCGCCGGCCACCAGGACGGCGGCGCGCTTGTCGGCCACCGACATCGCCCACTGCAAGGCCTGACGCTTGACCTCGTCGGTCTCGCTGCTGACGGCGAATTCGATTCCGGCCTTGAGCTTTTCCCACACCCGCGGCACCCCGCCCCACACCGTGGGGCGCACGTCGGGTAGCGCGGCGGCGATGGCCCGGACATCGGAGACAGCCGTGACCTGGGCGCCGAAAACCTCCAGGGCGTACAGACCCATCACCCGGTCGGCGATGTGGGCAGTCGGCAGATACGACGTGACCCGCTCGCCGAACTGGAACGGCAGCACGGCGTTGAGGGCGTACGCCTCGAACAGCAGATGGGCATGGGTCATCTCCACACCCTTGGGATTTCCGGTGGTCCCGGACGTGTAGATGAGCGTGACGACGTCGTCGGGTCGCACCGCCCGCCAGGCCGCCTCGAAGTCGAAATCCTGTTGCGCGGCGGCGTATAGGTCGTCCACCGAAATGGTGCCGGGCGGCGAACCGTCGATGCAGACGATGTGCTCGATCGGCGCGCCGCTGGCGCGGATGCGGTCCACGTATTGCTCCTCGCAGATCGCCACCTTTGTGCCGGCGTTGTCGAACAGGTAGGTCAGCTGCTCGGCGGGCAGCGTGTTGTACACCGAAAACGAAGTGGCGCCGAGGTGTTGGGCGCCGATCTCGAAGGGGTAGAACTCGACGCGGTTGGCCATCATCAGTGACACCGTGTCGCCCCGCGCGACCCCCAGGCCGGCCAGGCCGGCGGTGACTTTGCGCACCTGCGCGGCGAGCTCGCGCCACGTCATGGTCTGGGTGTCGCCGGGCGTGCGGAGCGCGACGGCGTCCGGATCGATCGACGCGTTGCGCTGGAATGCCTCGCATAGGGTGCCCGGGCGCTCGGCTGTCGTCATGTGTGTCCTCTCAGCTCTGCCTTCGTGAGCGTACGTCCGTGATCGGGGACGCGGAATGGATCACGCTGGATCCGGGCGCCAGAGCTGCAGCGTGCTTGATATGCCGGCGGGCAACTCCAGCAGTTCGATGGGGGTGCCGTCGGGGTCGTAGATGAAGAACATCCGCACCCCGCCGATGTCGACGGGCGGCTCGGCGCGCACGTCGGGATGTTCGCGCCGAACGGCGTCGAAGGCGGCGTCGAGGTCGTCGACCCGGAACGAGATGTTGGTGTAGCCCAGGTGCGGTCCGCTCGGGCAGTCGGGGACGGCGCCCAGCGACAGCAGCTCGACCATGGCGGCACCGATCAGCCCGCCGACCATGCGCCCGCGTTGCGCGGCCCCGCCGGTCACCGAGTCCAGCCCCGCGCCGTCGAGTTCGACGTCGAATACGACGTCCATGCCCAGCACGGCGGTGTAGAACGCGAGCGACACCTCGATGTCGGAGACGCCGATGCAGACGTGGGAGAAATTGCGCACGGCGATGGGCTGGTTCATGGAGCTCCTTTGCTCAGGCGGGCAACGCGGTATGAATTCCACAGGTACATGCGTCAATTGAGGGACACGTGCAGCGCATGCCCCATTCGATGACCGCCCGGGCCTGGGCCAACGACTCCATTTGGGCATCGATTTCGGCGAGCTTGGCCTCGGCCAGGGCGCGGCTGGCCGGCCGCCCCGGTGCGTCGTCGGCGAACAACAGCTGGATCTCCTCCAGCGCGAAGCCGGCCGATTTGCAGAGCCGGATCACCTCGAGCCGGGCCAGCACCGAATCGTCGTAGCGGCGCTGCCCGCCCAGCCGCCCGGGCGGCGGCACCAAGCCGATCTGTTCGTAATACCGCAGCGTCGTCGCCGCGACCCCGGCCTGACGCGCCACCTCGCCGATCGTCAGCCGTGGACTCATCGGCCCTCCTTCGACGCTTGACTTAGAGCCAACTCTAAGTCGTTGACTGGTGTCATGCACACACATTCACTCGACGGACTGCGCGCGGCTCGCTACGCGCTGCTCCGATCGTTCCGCCGCGACGGATCGCCGGTCGACACACCGATCTGGTTCGGGCTGGACGGCGACGCGCTGGTGTTCCGCACCAAGGTGGGGCCCAAGACCAGGCGGCTGACCACGCGCCGCGACGTCGAACTCACCGCCTGCGACCATCGCGGCCGGGTCCGTCCGGGCGCGAAGCCGGTGGCGGGCCGCGCCACCATCCTGTCCGGCGACGACGCCGAGCGGGCCAACCGCGTCCTGAACAAACGGTATGGCTGGCAGTGGAACATCGTGCCGCTGATCAAGGTCCCGGGCGTCACCAACGTTCACCAAGACCTGTGCGTGCGCGAGAAGCTGAGCCGCGCGCGCGACCGCGGCGTGTGGCCCGACAGTGTCATCGTCCGGGTGGACGTACCATGACGCATGACCCCGTCCGCTCCCCCAGCCTGCGCCAATGTTGCTCCGCTGCAACCGGATTGGTTTGGGGCGCGGTGCGTCCCAGACGGCCCGACCACACGTTCCTGCGCAGCATCGCCGACGCCGGACTGCCCGGGCCCCGGCGCACCGTCACGGTGACTGCGCTGCCCCAGGTGCCGCGCTCGGTGCCGACCGCGGCGATCGTCGAGGGCACGTTCACCCCGCGGCGCGTCGGGAACTCGATGACCTCGTTCATCGTCAGCCATCCGGACGCCACCTTCATCGTCGACCCGGCCGTGTGCCGCGACGTCGAGCGGCGGGCGATCGCCCAGCTACCCGCGGTGCTGCGGGTCGCGGTCCGCCCGCCCGCCGACACCGTTCCCACGGTCACGGCCCTGCACCGGCTGCCGGAGCCGCCGGCGTTGGATTTCGCCTTGCCGACCCACGCGCACTGGGATCACGTTTCGGGCCTGCTGGATATGCCGGATCTCCCCGTTCACCTACACCGCACCGAGCGGGACTGGATCGGGTCCGGCCCCGTCGCGCCGGTCGGCGGTGTCCGCGATTCGCTGCGCGGACGGCCCGTGGTCGACTACGAGCTGGACGGCCCACCGGTGCTGACCTTCGCCCGAAGCCGCGACCTGTTCGGGGACCGGTCCGTCCTCCTGGTCGACCTGCCCGGCCACACCCCGGGCAGCGTCGGGGTGCTCGCCCACACCGGGCGCGGCTGGATCCTGATCGCCAGCGACGCGGCCTGGCACTGGCTGCAGATCGAGAAGGTTCGCCAAAAGTCAAGCTATCCCGGCGTTTTGGTCGACGAGGATCGCGACGAAGCCTTCCGGACGCTGCAGCGGCTGCACCTGGCGCGCCACGCGGTGACGATCATTCCCACCCACGACCATCAGGCGGCGCTGGGGTTGACCGCGTAGCTGCCGCCGAGTGTGCGGCTGGCCGCACAGTGGCACGCGAGAGTGCGGCTGGCCGCACATTCGGCCGCGAGGGTGCGGCCCGCCGGGACAGCTAGCCCGCGAGTGTGAAGCCAGTTTCACGCTCGGCCGCGGGTGTGAAACTAACTTCACGCTCGACTACGGCGAAGGGGGCGGAACTGGCCTCGGCGGCCGCCGGCCTAGCTGCCCAGGCACCCCGGGCCGAGCAACTCCTTGAGGTCCCCCATCAGTGCGGGCGACGGCGTGACCCGCAGCGAGGCGTCCAGCTCGAGGGTGGTGATCCGGTCACCACTGATGAGCCGCAGATGCACCTGGGAGGTGCCGGGGTGGCGCGCCAGCACCTGCTTGAGCGCGCTGACCTTGTCGATGGTGCACTGCCGGGTGGGCAGGCTGACAGCGATCGGCCGGTTCGGCTGGGCGTTGGAAAAGTCCGGCACCACAAGCTCGTTGGCGATCAGGCTGATCCGGTCGTCGCGGATGGCCACCTTGGCGTTGATCAGCACCACCGCGTCGTCGGCGATGTCGGCGCCATAGGCGGAGTACGCGTGCGGGAAGAACATCACCTCGATGCCGCCGGTAAGGTCCTCGAGTTGGGCTGAGGCCCAAGGCATTCCGTTTTTGTTGACCCGCCGGTTGACCGACGCCAGGATCCCGCCCACCCGCACCTGGCTCTCGTTGGGGACGTCGCCGTCGAGGATGGCCGGGATCTGGGTGTCCACCTGGGCGGCGAGCAGGTGTGCCACGCCGTTGAGCGGGTGGCCCGACACGTACAGGCCGAGCATCTCCCGCTCCAGGGCCAGCTTGTGTTTGTCCTCCCACTCGTCTTCGGGCACCTTGATGGTGAAAACAGAATCGGTGACGCTGCCGTCACCGCCGCCGCCGAACAGGTCGAATTGGCCCATCGCCTCGGCCTTTTTGGTGCCCAGCACCGAATCGACCGCGTCGGTGTGCACCAGGAAGAGCCCCTTGCGGGCATGGCTGAGCGAGTCGAACGCGCCCGCCTTGATCAGCGACTCGGTGACCTTCTTGTTGCAGGCCGAGACGTCGATCTTGTTCAGGTAGTCGGAGAAGTCGGTGAACTTGCCCTTCTCGTTGCGGGTCTTGATCAGCGAACCGACCACGTTCGCGCCGACGTTGCGCACCGCGCCCAGCCCGAAGCGGATGTCCTGGCCGACCGACGCGAAGTTCACCAGGGACTCGTTGACGTCCGGCGGCAGGACGGTGATGCCGAGCTTGCGGCAATCGGCCAGGTAGACCGCGGCCTTGTCCTTGTCGTCGCCCACCGAGGTCAGCAGGCCGGCCATGTATTCGGCCGGATAGTTGGCCTTCAAGTAGGCGGTCCAGTACGACACCAGGCCGTAACCGGCGGCGTGCGACTTGTTGAACGCATAGCCCGCGAACGGAAGGATGGTGTCCCACAACGCCTTCACCGCTTTTTCGGAGAAGCCGTTGGCGGTCATGCCCTCGTAGAAGCCCTTGTACTCGGCCTCGAGCACCTCGAGCTTTTTCTTGCCCATCGCCTTGCGCAGCGCGTCGGCCTTGCCCATCGTGTAGGAGGCGACCTTCTGGGCGATGAACATGATCTGCTCTTGGTAGACGATCAGACCGTAAGTCTCCGAGAGGATTTCGCGCAGCGGCTCCTCGAGCTCCGGGTGAATCGGCCTGATCGCCTGCCGGTTGTTCTTGCGGTCGGCGTAGTCGTTGTGGGCGTTCATGCCCATCGGGCCGGGGCGGTACAGGGCCAGCACGGCGACGATGTCGTTGAACTCGGTTGGTTGCATGCGGCGCAGCAGATCGCGCATCGGGCCGCCGTCGAGCTGGAACACCCCCAGGGTGTCGCCGCGGCCCAGCAGTTCATAGGTGGGCTTGTCGTCGAGCGGCACCGATTCCAGGTCGAGGTCGATTCCCCTGTTGGCCTTGATGTTTTCCAGCGCGTCGCCGATGATCGTCAGGTTCCGCAGGCCCAGGAAGTCCATCTTCAGCAGGCCGATGGCCTCACACGACGGGTAGTCCCAGCCGGTGATGATGGCGCCGTCCTGCGGCCGCTTCCACAGCGGGATGGCCTCGGTGAGCGGCTCGCTGCTCATGATCACGGCGCAGGCGTGCACGCCGGCGTTGCGGATCAGCCCTTCCAGCCCGCGCGCGGTCTGGTAAATGGTGCGGACGTCGGGGTCGGTCTCGATCAGGCCGCGCACCTCGGCGGCCTCCTTGTACCGCTCGTGCGCCGGATCCGTGATGCCCGACAGCGAGATGTCCTTCGCCATGATCGGCGGCGGCAACGCCTTGGTGATCCGGTCGGCGATGGCGAAGCCGGGCTGGCCGTAGTGGATCCGCGCCGAATCCTTCAGCGCCGCTTTGGTCTTAATGGTGCCGAAGGTGATGACCTGAGCGACGCGGTCCTGGCCCCACTTGTCGGCGGCGTAGCGCACCATCTCGCCGCGACGACGGTCGTCGAAGTCGATGTCGATGTCGGGTGCCGACGGACGCTCTGGGTTGAGGAACCGCTCGAACAGCAGGCCGTGTGGGATCGGGTCGATGTTGGTGATGCCCAGCGCGTAGGCCACCAGCGAGCCCGCCGCCGAACCGCGCCCGGGCCCCACCCGGATGTCGACCGACCGCGCGTAGTTGATCAGGTCGGCGACGATCAGAAAGTACGACGGGAAGCCCTTGTCGCAGATGACCTTGATCTCGTACTCGGCCCGGTCGATGTAGTCCTGGCCGACATTGGATCCGAAACGTCTCCGCAGTCCCGCCATCACCTCGTGGTGCAGCCAGGTCGCCTGGTCGTGCCCCTCGGGCACCGGGAAGATCGGCATCCGGTCGCGCGGCGCCCACACGTCGTCGTAGGGCTGCACCCGCTCGGCGATCAACAGCGTCGAGTCGCACGCGCCCGGAATCTGGTCGTCCCAGAGCTGGCGCATCTCGGCGGCCGACTTCAGGTAGTAGCCGTCGCCGTCGAATTTGAACCGGTTCGGATCCGAAAGGGTCTTGCCGGTCTGCACGCACAACAAGGCCTCGTGGTTGTGGGCGGCGTCGCGGGTGACGTAGTGACAGTCGTTGGTGGCCAGCGGCGGGATGCCGAGCTTGCGGCCGATCTCGAGCAAGCCCTCGCGGACCCGCTGCTCGATGGACAGCCCGTGGTCCATCAGCTCGAGGAAGTAGTTGTCGGCGCCGAAGATCTCGCGCCACTTGGCGGCCGACTCCAGCGCCTCGCGGTCCTGCCCCAGCCGCAGGCGGGTCTGCACCTCCCCCGACGGGCAGCCGGTGGTGGCGATGATGCCCTCGGCGTGTTCGGCGATGATCTCGGCGTCCATGCGCGACCACTTGCCGAGCTGGCCCTCGAACGACGCCAGTGAGGACAGCTTGAACAGGTTGCGCAGCCCGGTGGCGTTCTCGGCCACCATCGTCAGGTGCGTGTAGGAACCACTGCCCGACACGTCGTCGGACTTCTGGCCGGGGTCACCCCACAGGATGCGCCGGGTATCGAAGCGCGAGCCCGGTGCGATATAGGCCTCGACCCCGATGATCGGCTTGATCCCCGCCTTGGTCGCCGCGTTATAGAACTCACTGGCGCCGAACATGTTTCCGTGGTCGGTCATCCCCACCGCGGGCATCTGCAACCGCTCCACCTCGGCCAGCATCGGCGAGATCTTCGCGGCCCCATCCAGCATCGAGTACTCGGTGTGGTTATGCAGGTGCACGAAGGAGGAGTGGTTCATAGAGACGCCAGTCTATGACTGCGCACCGACGGGTTTCGGGCGTGTCGCGTAAGTGTGTCTCGCGTTTCTTGGACCCGATTATCCGTACAACTCGACGAAGTTCTTCAACGACTTCTGCACGTCGCCTTTGACGGCGCGGGCCGCCGCCGAACCCACTGGGCCGAACAACGCACGCCCGCCCAGCTCAAGGCGCACGCCGAGCGTCGATCCATCTTCGGCGGCCTGCACGGTGAGCGTGACGGCGTACTTGGCGCCGCCCTTGCCGGACCCCGATAGCGCCACCTCGTGCGGCGGATCCCAGGTGGTCACCGTCCACGTCACCCGGTTGCGGAAGCCCTTCGCCCGGGCCACGCCCACGACTTGGACGCCCTCGCCGAGCTCCTCGGGCAGATCACTGCGCCACCCCTCATGCATCACCAGCCAGTCGCCCAGGTCCGACAGGTCGGAGACGCGGTCCCACATCTCCTGCGGGGTCATCGGCACGTCGGCGGTCAGGTCGACAGCGGCCACACGATCCTCCTTGCTCCCCCGCCGAACGCCACGCTGGCGTGACGCTCGGCGCTCAATGCCACGCTGGCGTGACAATCGGCGAAACTAGCGGTTGGGTCCCCCGCGGAAGCGGTTGCCGATGCGGATCCCGGGCAGCAGCAGGCTGCGCGGCACGAACCGGCCGCCGGTGCTGACGACCTTGGGCACGACGCCCGGCACCACCGTGCGCCGGCCGGACAGCATCCCGCCGATCGCCGCCTCGGCGACGTCGCGGGGCGAGACCTGCGCGATGGGGATGCTGAACCGCTCGGCGTTGGCGATCTCGGCCCACTCGGTCGGGACCGGTCCAGGGCACAGGCAGGTGACCGACACCCCGGTCCCGTGCAGCTCCTCGTGCACGGCTTCGGAGAAGGTCTGCACGAAGGCCTTGGTGGCCGAGTAGACCGCCATGTAGGGCACCGGCTGAAAACCGGCGATCGACGCGATGTTCATCACCGCGCCGGCGCCGCGCTCGACCATGCCGGGCAGCGCGGCGTGGGTGAGTTCCATCAACGCCAGCGCGTTGAGGGTGACCTCCTCGCTTTCGCGATCGAGCGGCAGCTCGTGAAAGACCCCGCTGGTGCCGAACCCGGCGCTGTTGCACAGGCCGGCGATCGGCTCGGCGCGCAGCCGGTCCGCCAGCTTCGCGCGGCCCTTGGAATCGCCGAGATCCAACGGCAGCACCTCGACGGCCACCGAGTATTCCTGGCCCACCTCGTTGGCGAGCTCGTCGAGGCGTTCCCGGCGCCGCGCGACCAGGAGCAGCGGGAAGCCGCGACGGGCCAGCCCGCGGGCCAGTTCGGCGCCGATGCCGGAGGAGGCGCCGGTGATCACGACGGTGGTCTCGATGTCAGGTTTCGGAAGGCTCATGATGTCACCAATGTATCCCGCGAGTCGCCCGCACAAACGTCTCGCTGCGTTTGTCGAATTGCGGTGAATCGCTTGGCGATTCGTCGCCCTTGGCGGCGTGGGAGTCGCCGAACATGGCGAACGCGCGGTTGCGCACCCGGTCCATCACCGCCGGGTTCACCGCGTCGGCGACGGCCGCGAATTGTCCGAACGGCGAGCTGGCCCGGCGGGGCCGGTGCACGATGGCGTCCGCGATCACCCCGGCCGCCTGATCCGGCGTCAGCGCCGGGAACTTGTCGTAGAGCGTGGTCGGACTGATCATCGGGGTGCGCACCAGGGCCATGTGGACGGTGGTGAACTTCACGCCGTCATTCACGGTCTCGGCCTGCAGGGAGTCGCACAGGCTGTCCAGCGCGGACTTGCTGGCGATGTAGGCGCCGAAGCGCGGCGCGCGGGTCTGCACGCCGACCGAGGAGACGTTGATGATGTGCCCGAACCCCCGCTCCCGCATCCCGGGGATGAATTTGAGGATCAGCTGGACCGCGCCCAGGTAGTTCAGTTGCATGGTGCGCTGATAGTCGTGGATGCGGTCGTAGGACAGCTCCAGCGATCGCCGGATCGACCGCCCCGCGTTGTTGATCAGGATGTCGACGCCCCCGAGGTCGGAGAGCACCTGATCGGCCATCTCGGCGATCGCGTCCATGTCGGTCAGATCGCACGGGTAGACGTGGGCGGTGCCACCGTCGCCTTCGATTTCGGAGGCGACCTTCTCCAGGTTCTCGCGGGTGCGCGCGACCAGCACCACCACGCCACCGGCTTCCGCGATCCGCTTCGCGGCGGCCTCGCCGATGCCCGACGATCCCCCGGTGATCAGGACGGTCTTGCCCTTGACGGCTTCGTCGAGCGTGCGGCCCTGTACCGCGTCGAGCAGATTCCTCAGATAGAAGGGGCGGTAACGGCCCGCGGAGTTCGGGGTGTTGACGATGTGGGACACCGCCGCGATCGGCTTCTCCACCAAGTTCGCGAGCGGCTTTTCGACGAGATTCGTTAAGTCACCCAGATTCATCGGCTTTGGCTCCTGATGATGTCGGCCCCCCGACCGCAGCTGGCCTGCCCGATGACCATGTGCTCCTTGCGGGGCGGTGTGAACGATGTGACGTGAGTCATTAAGCCAACCTAGGACATCAGGCCGGTGGCTCGATGCACATTGCTGGCATGTAACGCTTGCCGAGCGTCTCACGCCGCGGCCGACACGACCGTCAAGAGTGGGCAATCCGCTTGTTACGCAAAGATATCCGTGCGTGATCGCGAACTAACTGGCGGGCAACGCCGAAATGTTCCAATCGGACTTATGAAAATTCTGGCACGCTTCCGCAAACCACAGCCGGTCGCGGTCTACGACCGGATCGGCGGGCACGAGGCGATCGAGGTCGTGGTCGAGGACTTCTACGTCCGTGTGCTTGCCGATGACCAGCTTTCCGGCTTCTTCACCGGAACCAACATGAACCGCCTCAAGGGCAAGCAGGTCGAGTTCTTCGCCGCGGCCCTCGGCGGGCCCGAGCCCTATACCGGGGCCCCGATGAAGCAGGTGCACCAGGGTCGCGGCATCACGATGCACCACTTCAACCTGGTGGCCGGGCACCTGTCCGACGCGTTGGCCGCGGCCGGGGTGTCAGCCCAGACGGTCACCGAGATCATCGGCGCCATCGCGCCCCTGGCTCCCGAGATCGCGACGGGCGACGCCAACAAGGCCACGGTCTGACGGTTCCGCCAAGGTCGTCCCGGCGTGTCGTGCCCGGGGCGCGGCCGGCAGGCGGTAGTCAGCACGTATGCGACTGCTCGCCGTCATCGTTGCGGCCCTGATGCTGGGCGCCTGCGGTGCGAAATCGACCCCGCCGCCGGACGGCACCACCACGGGAACGACCACCACCACCGCCCCACCGACCGCGGCGGCGCTCGACTGTGCCAAACCGGCCAACGCGGCCCAGCAGCAGGTGTGCGCCGATCCGCAGCTGACCGACCTCGACCACCATCTGCAGGCCGCCTACCAACAGGCGCTTGCCCGGGCCGGCGCGGACCAGGGCGCGCTGACGTCCGCGCAGAACGGCTGGGCGACCACACGCGACGGTTGCGCACAGAACCCCGAAGCGCGCACCTGCCTGGTCGAGGCGTATCAGACGCGGCTGGTCCAGTTGGCCATCGCCGACCCCGGCACCCTGAGCCCGCCCGTCGTCACCTACCAGTGCCCGGCCGACGCGGGGCCGTTGACCGCGCAGTTCTACAACGATTTCGACCCGCCCGCGGCGGTGCTCAGCTGGAAGGGCAACCAGCAGATCCTGTTTCAAGAACCGTCCGGCAGCGGGGCCCGATACGGCCGCCAGGGCTCCGAATACTGGGAGCACCAGGGCGAGGTCAAGCTCGACCTCAACGGCACAAAATTCGTCTGCCGCGCGCCGTGATCGCTGCCTAGCATGCTCGACATGGGACGCACTTTCGACGACCTCGTGGCGGACGCGGACGCGGCCCCCGTCGACGGCTGGGACTTCTCCTGGCTGGACGGGCGCGCCACCGAAGAACGCCCGTCGTGGGGCTACCAGCGCCAAATGAGCCAACGGCTGGGGAGCGTGTCGGCGGCGTGCGACATCGACACCGGCGGCGGCGAAGTGCTCGCCGGCGCCGAGCGGTTTCCGCCCGCGATGGCCGCGACGGAATCGTGGCCGCCCAACGCGGACCTGGCCACCCAACGCCTGCATCCGCGCGGCGTGGTGGTCGTGGTGACCGGCGACCAGCCGCGGTTGCCGTTCGCCGACGCGGCCTTCGACCTGGTGACCAGCCGCCACCCCATCGCGGTGCGATGGCCGGAGATCGCCCGGGTGCTGCGGCCTGGCGGCACCTACTTCGCCCAGCAGATCGGGCCGGCGACCATGGCCGAACTCGTCGAATACTTCATCGGGCCGCAGCCGGAGAAATGGGCCGAGCTACACCCCGACGTCCAGAGCGCCGAGGCCCGGGCCGCCGGGATGGACGTCGTCGATATGCGGATGGAACGGATGCGGGCCGAGTTCTTCGACATCGGCGCCGTTATCTACTTCCTGCGCAAGGTGATCTGGACGGTGCCGGACTTCACGGTCGGCGCGTACCGGGAGCGGCTGCGGGAACTGCACGAGCGCATCGAGGCCGACGGCCCCTTCGTCGCGCACTCCACGCGGCTGCTGGTCGAGGCGCGCAAGCCCCGGTGATCAGTCCTCGGCGCGCAGCACGTCCAGCGCATGCTGCAGATCGGCCGGGTAGGGGCTGACGATCTCCATCCGCCTGCCGTCGGCCGGATGGGCGAACGACAGCGACCGGGCGTGCAGCCATTGCCTTTGCAGCCCAAGCCTTTTCGCGAGTTTGGGATCAGCCCCGTAGACGAGATCACCGCAGCAGGGGTGGTGCAGCGCGGAGAAGTGCACCCGGATCTGGTGCGTGCGGCCGGTTTCCAGGTGCACGTCGAGCAGGCTGGCGGCGTGGAAGGCTTCGATGGTGTCGTAATGGGTGAGGCTGTGCCGGCCATCCTTGGTGACGGCGAACTTCCACTCGCCGCCGCGGTGCCGCCCGATCGGTGCGTCGATCGTCCCGCTCGACGGGTCCGGATGCCCCTGCACCAGCGCGTGATAACGCTTGTCGACCGTGCGCTGCTTGAACGCCCGCTTGAGCACGGTGTAGGCGCGCTCCGATAGCGCCACCACCATCACCCCGGAGGTTCCGACGTCGAGGCGATGCACGATGCCCTGCCGCTCCGGCACGCCCGAGGTGGTGATCCGGTAGCCGGCGGCGGCCAGCCCGCCGAGCACCGTGGGCCCCGTCCACCCCACCGACGCATGCGCGGCCACCGACGCCGGTTTGTCGACCGCGACGATGTCGTCGTCGGAATACAGGATCGTCATGCCCTCGATGTCGACGGGCGTGTTCTCCACCGGCGCGGGGGCCTCGGGCAGGCGCACCTGCAGCCACGCGCCGCCGGTCAGCCGGTCGGATTTGCCGGCCTGCACACCGTCCAGTTCCACCCCGCCGTCTTCGGCCAGGGCGGCCGCGGCGCTGCGGGACAGCCCCAGCAGGCGCGCCAGGCCCGCATCCACCCGCATGCCCGCCAGCCCCTCGGGCACGGGCATGGAGCGGTCACTCATCGGCGCTGGTCGGCCTGCGCCTGCCCACGGTGTCGAAGTCGTAGCCGAAGATCGACAGCACCACCAGCAGGATGGCGCCGCCCACCACCGAGGGGTCGGCGACATTGAACACCGGCCACCAGCCGACCGACAGGAAGTCCACGACATGGCCGCGCAACGGCCCGGGCGCCCGGAAGAAGCGATCCACCAGGTTGCCCATGGCGCCGCCCAGGATCATCCCCAGCCCGACCGCCCACCACGGCGACACCAGCCGGCGTCCCATCCAGAAGATCCCGACCACCACTCCGGTGGCGATCAGCGTCAACACCCAGGTGTAACCCGTCGCCATCGAGAACGCGGCCCCGGAATTGCGCACCAACGTCCAGGTCACCGTGTCGCCGATGATCGGCACCGGCTGGCCGGGGGGCAGCAGTTTGACGGCGAGCACCTTGGTCACGATGTCCAGGGCCAGGACGATCGCCGCGACCGACAGCAGCAGGCGCAGCCGCCTCGGCGGCCGCCTCGGGTCGGTCGCGGCGGCGTCCTCGGCCTCGTCGGTCGAGGTCACGGGCTCAGTGGATCCGGTGGGTTCCTCGGGCACTCTCACATCATCCCCCAAATGCGGACGCGGTCTGACCGATGTTCGCGGTCGGCGTGCGCGATGATCTCATCATGGGCCGGCTCACCGTCATCGCCACCGGGGGCACGATATCGACCGGCACCGGTGCGGACGGCGTGCACCGGCCCTCGTACGGCGCGGCCGACCTGGCGGCCGGCCTCGACGTCGACGTCGTGGACGTGCTGGCGTTGGACAGCTCCCAGCTGGTGCCGGCCGATTGGGACGGGATCCGAGGCGCCGTGCGGGCGGCGATCGACGGCGGCGCCGACGGTGTGGTGGTCACGCACGGCACCGACACCATGGAGGAGAGCGCGCTGTGGCTCGAGCTCACCCACGCGGGTGACGTCCCGGTGGTCCTCACCGGGGCGATGCGCAGCGCCGACGCGCCCGACGCCGACGGCCCGGCCAACCTGCGCGCCGCTCTGGCCGTGGCGGGCCACCCCGCCGCCCGCGGCCTGGGCGTCCTGCTGTGTTTCGCCGGCCGGGTGCTGCAGCCGTTGGGTCTGACCAAGGTCGCGACGAACGACCTGAGCGGCTTCGCCGGTGAGCTGATCGGCACGGTGAACGGCGGCGGCGTCACCCTGACCGGCACCAAGACGCGGCCCCAGCTCGGCGGGCTCAGCGCGGCGGACGCACCTCGGGTCGACATCGTCGCCGCCTACCTGGGCAGCGACGGGGTGGCCCTGGACGCGTGCGTGGCCGCCGGGGCGCGGGGCCTGGTGCTCGAGGCGCTGGGTTCGGGCAACGCCGGCGACGCGGTGGTCGAGGCGGTGGCCCGCCATTGCCGGGCCGGGGTCGCCGTGGCGGTGTCCACCCGCGTCCCGGGCGGCCGAGTCGGCGCCAGCTACGGGCCCGGGCACGCGATGGTGGCCGCCGGCGCGGTGATGGTGCCCCGGCTGCGACCGCCGCAGGCCCGGGTGCTGGTGATGGCCGCGCTGGCCGCGAAGCTACCGGTCGGCGACGTCATCGCCCGCTGGGGCTGACGCCGCATTCGCTTCCAGGGCCTGCAGCGCCCCCAGGTAGTCCGGCCAGTCCAGGGAATCGACCGGGTTGGCCTTGCTCAGCTCGGCGGTGTCGGCGGGGAACGTCCGCGCCGGGCCCGGCCCCGAGGCGCGGGTTTCGAACCGCGCGGTGACCACGCCGTGGCCCGCCCCCTGCACCCAGCCGTGCCCGAGTTCGCGGTGCGACACGTCGTCGCCGACCCGCCACTGCGAGCCCGCTTCGGCCACCGGGGCGAACATGGCCTCGGCCGCGGTCTCTACGGGTTGCCCCTCCGAGGTCTCCCCCGCCAGGTCCAGGTCGGGGAACAGCGACTCCTGGCGCACGTCGCTCAATCCCGAAAAGCCCACGCCCAGTAGGCGAATCGGCCCGATTTCACGGGGGTCGAGCAGCAGCCGCCGGGCCACCGCGACCAGCGCGCCGGGCTCGGTCGTCGCGTAGGGCAACGTCGCCGAGCGGGTCAGCGTGCTCATGTCGGATTTCTTCAACTTCACCGTGACGGTGCGGGCGCCGCGCCCGTCGCGCAGCAGCCGCTGGTGCGCGTGCTCGGCGATCGGGTCGATCGCCTCACGCAGCTGCTCGAGGCTGGTCAGGTCGACGGCGAAGGTGGACTCGGAGCTGATCTGCTTGGCTTCGGCGCGCTCGGCGACGGGGCGGTCGTCGATGCCGAGCGCCAGGCGGTGCAGTGCCGGCCCGATCGTCGCGCCCAGGATGTTGGCGGCCTCGGCGTCGGTCAGCGCGGCCAGCTGGCCGATGGTGTCGATGCCGAGTCGATTCAGCTTCTCCTCGGCGACCGGACCGATGCCCCACAACCGCCGCACCGGCAACCCGCCGAGCAGCGACCGCTCCTCGGCGCGGCGGACCACCCGAATGCCGTCGGGCTTCGCCAGGCCCGACGCGATCTTGGCGATCTGCTTGCCCGAGCCCGCGCCGACCGAAGCGATCAGGCCGGTCTCGTCGCGGACCCGTCGGCGCAGGTCCTCGCAGAACGCCTCGACGTCCTCGGCGGACGCGCCCGCGAGGTGCGGCGGTTCCCCGAAGCCCTCGTCGAACGACAGCTGCTCGACGACCGGCACCACGCTGCGCACAGTGTCGAAGACCCGCCGGCTGGCCACCCCGTACACCACGCCGCGCGGCGGCAGCACCACCGCGGTCACGCCGATCAGGCGGCGGGCCTGATGCATCGGCATGGCAGAGCGGGCGCCATACACGCGGGCTTCGTAGCTGGCCCCGGCCACCACGCCCCGTCCGCCCAGGCCGCCCACCAGCACCGGCCGTCCGCGCAGGGTCGGCCGGGTGAGTTGTTCGACCGAGGCGAAGAACGCATCCATGTCCAGGTGCAGCACCCAACGGGACTCCACACTTCGAAATGCTATTGGTCTAGCGTCGTTGGGTATGGAGGCTGACGGCACCGACGCACCGCGGTCTCGGTGGGAGCGCCTGCGCCATCAATGGGACCAGCGGCTGCAGCCCGGCGAGCAGGCCACGGTGCTGGCCTGGACGTCGTTCACCCTCACGTTCGCCGGACTGCGGGCGCTCACGCATTGGATCCGCGCCGGCCATGGGCCGTCGGGTGGTGGTATGTCGATGGGCGGCAGACACTTTCACCACTACAACATCGGTATCGGGATGCTGGCGACGGTGGGTGGCGTGGGCCTGCGCGGAACCGACAGGCAACGCCGGCATCCGGCGGCGGCCGTCGCCTACGGCGCCGCGAACGCGATGATCGTCGACGAACTTGCCCTGCTCTTGGACCTCAAGGACGTGTATTGGGCGCGCGATGGCCGCCAAAGCGTCGACGTCGCGGTCGGACTCATCGCCACCGGCGCGACCGTGGTGGCGGGCATGCCGTTCTGGCCGCACGCCCACCGCGCGCTGCGCTCGCGTGCGCAATAGGCCGAGACCGGACCTGGTTGTCCGGCCTCGCCCTGCGCACCCGCTGTCTCAGGGATGCTGCAGCGGCTGCAGGCGGATCGGTTGCGGCTGAATCGGCTGCGGGTGAATCGGCTGCGGGTGTACCGGCTGCGGCGGGTGGCAGGCGAAACACTGGATCGGCCCGTGGCCGCTGCCACCGCTCGGCGCGGGCTGGCCGCCGCCC
>NZ_LZII01000041.1:0-1205 GCF_001667425.1 Mycobacterium sp. 852002-51613_SCH5001154
CCGGCTCGGCGATGCACACCCACATGAGCCTGTTCGAGGGTGACGTCAACGCCTTCCACAGCCCCGACGACCCGCTGCAGCTCTCCGACGTGGGCAAGTCCTTCATCGCCGGCATCCTCGAGCACGCCTCCGAGATCAGCGCGGTCACCAACCAATGGGTCAACTCCTACAAGCGGCTGGTGCAGGGTGGTGAGGCGCCCACTGCGGCGTCGTGGGGGGCGGCCAACCGGTCGGCGCTGGTGCGGGTGCCGATGTACACCCCGCACAAGACGTCGTCGCGCCGCATCGAGGTGCGCAGTCCCGACTCGGCCTGCAACCCGTACCTGACGTTCGCCGTGCTGCTGGCCGCCGGACTGCGCGGGGTGGAGAAGGGCTACGTGCTGGGGCCGCAGGCCGAGGACAACGTGTGGGACCTGACGCCCGAGGAGCGGATCGCGATGGGCTACCGCGAGCTGCCGACCAGCCTGGACAGCGCGCTGCGCGCCATGGAGTCCTCCGAGCTGGTCGCGGAAACTTTGGGAGAGCACGTTTTTGACTTCTTCCTGCGCAACAAGCGCACGGAGTGGGCGAACTACCGCAGCCATGTCACGCAGTACGAGCTGAGCACCTATCTGTCGCTGTAGCCCGCGTCACCGTTAACAGGGCGTCCGCCTTAACCCTGCAACGCAGGGCGGTTGCGATACCGTCGTGGGCGTGACCAAACCCGCGACGCAGCGCCCCCGGCTGCCCAGCGTGGGCCGGCTTGGCCTGGTCGATCCTTCCGCGGGCGATCGCCTGGCGCAGCTGGGTTGGTACGACCACGACGACCAGGCCCACGTCGACCTGCTGTGGGCACTGTCGCGCGCGCCCGACCCCGACGCCGCGCTGCGCGCCCTGATCCGGCTGGCGGAGAATCCCGACACCGACTGGGACGAGCTCAACGCCGCGCTGCTCGCCGAACGGCCCTTGCGCGGGCGGCTGTTCGCGGTGCTCGGCGCGTCGCTGGCCCTCGGGGACCACCTGGTCGTGCATCCCGAGTCATGGAAACTGTTGCGGGGCAAGGCCAAACTGTCCACGCGCGACGAGCTGCGGGCGGCGTTCACCGAGTGTGTCGACCGGGCGTCGGATGCGCCGGGTTCGGTTGTGACGCGCCTGCAGACGCTGTACCGCGACCAGCTGCTGGTGCTGGCCGCGCTCGACCTGGCCGCGACGGTGGAAGACGAGCC
>NZ_LZII01000042.1:0-56652 GCF_001667425.1 Mycobacterium sp. 852002-51613_SCH5001154
CGTCGGAGAAGACGTTGGGGTCGGGCACCTGAGGGCTGGCCACCCGGCTGCCCGGGGGCGGGCGGCTGCGGCTGCTGTCCGGGCTGTCCGGGTGCGGGGCGGCCGGGCACCGGGCCGGGGCGTGCCGGCGCTTCCGCCGGGGCGGCCGGGGCCGCTTGGGCGGCGGCGGTCGTCGTCCCGCCTGCGGCTTCGCCGTTGGCCTCGCCATTGCCGATGGCCTTGTCGAGTGCCTGGTCAAGCGAGTTGTCCGGACCCTTGGCCGGAGCCTTGGCGGCCGCCTTGGCCGCCGTTTTCTGGGGAGCCGGCTTGCCGCCCCCGAAGGATTCGCGCAGTCGACGAGCGACCGGCGCTTCCACCGTTGACGATGCGGATTTTACGAATTCGCCCTGTTCATTCAGCCGGGCGAGAACTTCCTTGCTGGTAACACCGAGTTCCTTGGCCAACTCGTGTACGCGGGCCTTACCTGCCACTACATCTCCTGTCTAAGAGGCGACAGTCGTGGGGCCGCGCCTCGGGTTTAGCTATGACGCATGGTCATCGGGACTTCACGGTGTGCTCATGTTCTTTGCTACCTGTTCTGTTGCCGTGCTGGTTGAGCGTTTCCACGTGCTCGACCAGCGCGGATGTGTCCGGTGGACGGTCGATGCGCAGCGCTCTGGTGAGAGCCCGCCGCCGAATCGCCTGTTGCACGCACTGCGGTACGGGATGCAACCATGCACCCCGCCCCGGCCGGTTGGCCCTGGCGTCAACGATCACGGCATGTTCGCCGTTCCCGTCCGACACAGCCACCACGCGAAGCAGTTCGACGGCCAGCTCTCGCTTTCGGCACCCGACACACGTCCGGACAGGTCCGTCCACACGTCTGTGCGCCCGGGCCGAAGGCTCACGCTGGATCACGGCTCAGTCTAGCGTCACTTATCCGATGGTCAGAACCGCCCAATGGTGGGCGCGGGATCCGCTAGCGGTCGTGCGCCATCCCGTGGGTGGCGCCGTGTTCGGGGCGGCTCTCCGAATGCGACTCCGATCCCCCCGGCGTATCGCCGCGGATGTCGATCCGCCACCCGGTGAGGCGCGCGGCCAACCGCGCGTTCTGGCCCTCCTTGCCGATGGCCAGGGACAGCTGGAAGTCGGGCACCACCACGCGGGCGGCGCGGGCGTTCGGGTCGATGATCGACACGGAAACCACCTTGGCCGGCGACAGCGCGTTGGCGACGAAGCGCGACGGGTCCTCGTCGTAGTCGATGATGTCGATCTTCTCCCCGGAAAGCTCGCTCATCACGTTGCGGACCCGCTGGCCCATCGGGCCGATGCAGGCCCCTTTCGCGTTTAGCCCGGGAACGTTGGACTTCACCGCGATCTTGGAGCGGTGGCCGGCCTCCCGAGCCACCGCCACGATTTCCACCGACCCGTCGGCGATCTCGGGAACTTCCAGGGAGAACAGCTTGCGGACCAGGTTGGGATGCGTTCGGGACAGGGTGATCAGCGGCTCCCGGGACCCGCGGGTCACGCCGATGACGTAGCAGCGGACCCGGTTGCCATGTTCGTAGCTTTCGCCGGGCACCTGTTCGGCCGCCGGGATCACGCCCTCGGAGGCCTTGGTCTCGGTGCCCATCCGGACGACGACCAGGCCGCGGGCGTTGGCGCGGTTGTCCCGCTGAATGACGCCCGCGACGATCTCGCCCTCGCGGGTGGAGAACTCACCGTAGGTGCGCTCGTTCTCCGCGTCCCGAAACCGCTGCAGCATGACCTGACGGGCGGTGGTGGCGGCGATCCGGCCGAAACCCTCGGGGGTGTCGTCCCATTCGCTGATGACGTTGCCGTCCTCGTCGGTCTCTCGGGCGACGACCTTGACGACGCCGGTCTTGCGGTCGATCTCGATGCGCGCGTCGTTCTGGTGGCCCTCGGTGTGCCGGTAGGCCGTGAGCAGCGCCGACTTGATCGTCTCGAGCAGCTCGTTGACCGAGATGCCGCGATCCACCTCGATGGCGTGCAGCGCGCCCATGTCGATGTTCATCAGCGCCGCTCCTTTCCCCCGCAAGCGGGAGGTGCCCCCACATCGCTACGTCCCCCTGGCCGCTTCGCGGCTGGGGGCGCCCCCACTGCATCGTCGCCGGCGCGGTTCATGCTCCGGCCTCCGTCCTGTCGGCACGGCCCGCCAGGTCCAACTCCGCCTGGGCGGGGGGCGAAAACTCCACCTGGACAACGGCTTTGGCGATATCGGCGAGCGGCAATTCGCGCAGCCGGTAGTCCCGTCCCGCGCGGACCACCAGCGCGACGGAATCGCCGCGCGTCTCGCCGACGCGACCGGTCAGTCGCGCACCGTCCGCGAGGACGACGTCGACCTTGCGGCCGCGGGCGCGACGGAAATGTTTTGCAGTGGTCAGCGGGCGGTCCACGCCGGGCGAACTCACCTCGAGCACATAGCGGTCCGCGACGTCGTCGAGGCCGTCCAGCAAAGCCGACGCCGAGCGCGACAGCGTCGCGATGGTGTCCAGGTCGAGGGCTTTGTCACCGTCGGCGACCACCATGATCCGCGGCGGGCGCGTCCGGGCGTCGATGACCACGTCTTCGATCTCGTATCCGGCGCGCGCGAACTCGTCACCGAGTAGCTCGATCACCTGCGTCTGCGAAGGTAGCCCGGTGGTCACGGCGAGCTCCTCATCTTGAGTTGTCCGGTCAGCTGGAGGGCGTCGCCACCCTATTGCCCTGCGGGCGGCTCCAGTGTCCTGGCGGAACGCGAAGGCTGCCGTTCCGCGAGAGCAGCTATCAACGATACGCCAGGAATCGCGTCTGACGGCCGGATCGCGTC
This sequence comes from Mycobacterium sp. 852002-51613_SCH5001154, assembly GCF_001667425.1. NCBI lineage: Bacteria > Bacillati > Actinomycetota > Actinomycetes > Mycobacteriales > Mycobacteriaceae > Mycobacterium > Mycobacterium sp. 852002-51613_SCH5001154. The sequence goes on from NZ_LZII01000042.1 coordinate 2,810, forward strand.
CTGGCTTCGTACCCACCCCCGAACCGATGGCAGGATGTGTTTGTGTCTAGCGCATTTCCGGTCGTCAACCGGCGGGGTGTGCTCGCCGGCGGCGCGGCTCTGGCTGCGCTCGGGGTGGTGACCTCCGCCTGCGGCGAGTCCCCGCCCAAGGCCCCGTCCGTCGAAGAGCTGCTGGGGCCGCTGGACCAGGCCCGCAAGGACAGCGCGCTGGCCGGCGCCGCCGCGGCCGCCGTCGGCAACCCACCGCAGATCGCCGCCGCGCTGACGGTCGTCGCGAGTCAGCGCGCCGCGCACGCCCGCGCCCTGTCCACGGAGATCTCGCGGGCGGCCGGCAAGATCACCGCCTCCTCGACCAGCGAGACGACGGGCCCCAGCCCGAGCCCCGCCGAGCCGGCGGGGCCGCCGCCGCCTCCCCCGCCGGTGTCCGACGTGATCAACGCCCTGCGGGCCTCGGCGGACAGCGCCAGCCGACTGGTGGCGGGCGAATCCGGCTACCGCGCGGGGTTGCTCGCCTCGATCATCGCGTCCTGCACCGCGTCGTACACCGTCGCCCTGGTGCCAGGGGGCCCGTCGATATGAGTTCCGGCAAGGACGCGGACAACGCGGCGCTCTGCGACGCGCTGGCCATCGAACACTCGACGATCTACGGCTACGGCATGGTCTCGGCGTTGTCGCCGCCCAGCGTCAACGGCCTGGTGGTGGAAGCGCTCTCCCAGCACCGCCAGCGCCGCGACGACGTGATCGCGATGCTGACCGCCCGCAAGGTCAACGCGCCGGTCGCGGCCCCCGGCTACCAGTTGCCGATCCTGGTGGGCAGCGCGGCGGACGCGGCGCGGCTGGCGGCGCGGATGGAAAACGATGGCGCGTCGGCCTGGCGCGTGGTGATCGAGCACGCCGAGACGGCCGACGACCGCGCGTTCGCCGCCACGGCACTGACGCAAAGCGCGGTGATGGCCGCCCGGTGGAACCGGGTGCTGGGTGCCTGGCCCATTACGACGAGCTTTCCCGGCGGAAATGACTAGCGGCGCGAGGGTTTTCAGCGCTACCCGGTCAGGGCGGCCACGACGTCGGTGGCCAGCGACGGCCCGGTGGCCAGCTCGCGCGTCTGTCCGCTGAAGCGGTCGCGCAGCTCCACCACGCCGTTGCCCCAGCCGCGCCCGACCACCAGGATCCATGGAACGCCCAGCAACTCGGCGTCCTTGAACTTGACCCCGGGCGACGCCTGCCGGTCGTCCAGTAGCACCTCGATGCCCAACCGGTCCAGGTCGGCGGCCAGCGCGGTGGCCCCGGTGCGGGCGTCCGCGTCTTTATTGGCGATCACCAGGTGGACGTCGAACGGCGCGACCGAAGACGGCCAGCGCAGGCCCAGCTCGTCGTGGTGCTGCTCGGCGATAACCGCCACCATCCGCGACACCCCGAGGCCGTAGGACCCCATGGTCAGCCGCACCGGCTTGCCGTCCTCACCGAGCACGTCGGCGGTGAAGGCATCGGTGTATTTGCGGCCGAGCTGGAAGATGTGCGCGACCTCGATGCCGCGGGCCGACACCAGCGGGCCGGCGCCGTCGGGCGATGGATCGCCGTCGCGCACCTCGGCGGCCTCGATGGTGCCGTCGGCGGTGAAATCCCGGCCGGCCACCAGGCCGACGGCGTGCCGGCCGGGCTCGTCCGCCCCGGTGATCCAGCTGGTGCCGTCCACCACCCGCGGGTCGACGAGGTAACGAACACCGTTGTCCCGCAGCGCCTTCGGACCGATGTAGCCCTTCACCAGGAATGGGTATTTGGCGAAGTCGGAGTCGTCGAGCAACGCGTAGTCGGCCGGTTCCAGCGCGGCGCCGAGCCTCTTGTCGTCGACGTCGCGGTCGCCCGGCAGGCCGATGGCCAGCAGCTCCCACTCCCCGCCGGGCTGTCGCACCTTGAGCAGCACGTTCTTCAGCGTGTCCGCGGCGGCGACGGTGCGACCGAGGTCGGCCGTGTTGGCCCAGTCCACCAGGGTGGCGATGGTCGGGGTGTCACCGGTGTCGTGGACCACCGCCTCGGGCAGCCCGTCGATCGGCTTGGCCTGCGGGCGGGCGGTGATGACGGCCTCGACGTTGGCCGCATACCCCGATTCCAGGCAGCGCACGAAGGTGTCTTCGCCGACCGGGCTTTCGGCCAGGAACTCCTCCGACGCACTGCCGCCCATCGCCCCCGATACCGCGGACACGATCACGTAGCGCACCTGGAGCCGGTTGAAGATGCGCTGGTAGGCCTCGCGGTGCGCGTGATAGGCGGCCTTGAGTCCGGCGTCGTCGATGTCGAACGAGTAGGAGTCCTTCATCAGGAACTCGCGCACCCGCAGGATCCCCGCGCGCGGACGCGCCTCGTCGCGGTATTTGTTCTGGATTTGATAGAGCAGCACCGGAAAGTCTTTGTACGAGCTGTATTCACCCTTGACGGTCAGGGTGAACACCTCCTCGTGCGTGGGCCCCAGCAGGTAGTCATTGCCGCGGCGGTCCTTCAGGCGGAAGACGCCGTCGCCGTATTCGGTCCACCGGTTCGTGGTCTCGTATGGCGCGCGCGGCAGCAGGGCGGGAAACAGGATCTCCTGGCCGCCGATCGCGTTCATCTCCTCGCGGACGACGGCCTCGATCTTGCGCAGCACCCGCAGGCCGAGCGGCAGCCAGCTGTAGAGCCCGGGCGCGATCGGCCGGATGTAGCCGGCGCGGATCAGAAGTTTGTGGCTGGGCACTTCGGCGTCAGCGGGGTCGTCGCGCAACGTGCGCAAGAACAGCTCGGACATCCGGGTGATCACAGCGGGCCAGCCTAGCGTGGCCGGTACCTGCGACGAGCGTCACGCCAGCGCAACGCCCGCATGCCAACGCCACTCTGTCGCGACGGTCGGCAACCCGTTGAGCTACAGCTCGCCGGCGTCGATCGCTTCCTTGACCTCTTGCGCGTGGGCCACCTGCGCGGGCGTGTAGCCGATCAACAGCGCCGCGGCGCCGACGACGACGGCCACGCCGGCCACCCACAGCAGGCCGTAGGTGTAGCCCTGGTCGAGCGCGTGCAATTGGAGGTCGTTCATGATCTTGACCGGGCCGGTGGTGCCGCCCATGTACAGCGTGCGGGAGGTGATCACGGCCTGGATGACGGCCAGCACGAGCGGACCGCCGAGGCTCTGCAGCATCAACGCGATCGCCGACACCGGGCCGATCTGGTCGAAGCCGACACCGGCGATGGCCGCCAGCGTCAGCGGGACGACGCAGATGCCGATGCCGATCCCGCCCACGATGATGGGGAGCACCAGGTTGGGGAAATAGGGCACGCCGCGGTGCATGAACGCCCAGCCGTAGAGCATCGCCCAGAACAGCAGGATTCCGCCGCCGATCGTCAACACCCGGGGCGAGAACCGCGACACCAGTTGCGAGGAGACGCCCAGGCCGATCCCCATCGCGATGACGAACGGGATGAAGCCGACGCCGGCGCGCAGCGCGCTGTAGCCGAGGATGTCCTGCACGTACAGGCCGATGCACACCGTCAGGCTGAACATGAGGCCGCCGGCCAGGAAGATCGCGGCGAACGTGACCAGCCGGTTGCGGTCGCGGAACAGATCGAATGGGACGACCGGGTTTTCGGCGGTTCGCTCGACGATGATGAAGGCGAGAGCGGCGGCCATCGCGACCACGCCCGAGCCGACGGTGGTGATCGAGACCCAACCCTTTTCCGGCCCCATCGAGAAGGCGAAGACGGCGGCGGTGCACGCCAGCGTCGCCAGCATGGCGCCGGTGGCGTCGAGCTTCATCCGCTCGCGGTTGGTCTCGCGCAGCGCGGTGCGCGCGAGGTAGATCATCACCAGGCCGATCGGCACGTTCACCAGGAACGCCAGTCGCCAGGACACCTCGGTCAGCGCCCCGCCGACGACGAGGCCCATCACCGAGCCGACGGCCGTCATCGCGGCGAACACCGCCGTCGCGAAGTTACGCGCGGGCCCCTTGGGGAAGGTGGTCGCGACCAGCGCCAGCCCCGTCGGGGAGGCGATGGCGGAACCGACCCCCTGCGAGAGCCGCGCGATGACCATGGTCACCTCGTCCCACGCGACCGCGCACAGCACCGAGGAGATGGTGAACAACGCGACGCCCACGATGAAGGTGCGCTTGCGTCCGATGGTGTCGCCGAGTCGGCCGCCCAGCAGCATCAGCCCGCCGAACGTGAGCACATATGCGGTGATCACCCAGCTACGGCCGGCGTCGGACAGGCTGAGCTCGTTCTGGATCCGGGGAAGCGCGACGATGGCGACGGTGCTGTCCATGGTCGCCAGCAACTGCATACCGCCGATGGCGATCACGGCCGCGATGAAGCGGCTGGAAGGCAGCCAGGCCGGGTAGTACTTGCTGAGGCGAGTGGAGGCGGTCTCCGCCGGGCGCGTGGAGCGCGCCGGGGCCGGACGATCGGGGCGCGCGGACGTGAAGTTCCGCACCGCGCGCTCTGTGTCGTTGAGGGCCGTCATAAAGGGTTACCTTACAGTAATCTTAAGATCCGTTTAAAGCCCGAAAGCCGCCACTGGCCCGATCACGATGATCGCGGGAGGTCGGATGCCTTCGGCTCGGATCTTTTCCGGCGTGTCGGCGAGAGTGGCCCGCAAAGTGTGCTGAGCCGCTGTCGTTCCATGTTGAACCACCAGGACCGGCGTTTCCGCAGGTCGGCCGCCCGCTATGAGTGCGTCGGCGAAAAGCTCGATGCGTTCGACGGCCATCAGCAAAACGATGGTGCCGGACAGCGCGGCCAGCGCATTCCAATTCACTAACGATTCGGGGTGACCGGGCGCCAGATGTCCGCTGACCACGACGAATTCGTGATTTATGGCCCGATGCGTGACCGGAACGCCGGCCAGGGCGGGCACTCCTATGGCGCTCGTCACACCCGGCACGACGGTGACCGGGATCCCGGCGTCGACGCACGCCTGCACTTCCTCGTAGCCGCGGGCGAAGACGAACGGGTCCCCGCCCTTGAGCCGGACGACGAACTTCCCGGACCGGGCGCGTTCGATCATGACGTCGTTGATCGCGTCCTGCGCCATCGCCCGCCCGTAGGGGATCTTGGCGGCGTCGATGACCTCCACGTGTGGCGGCAGCTCGGCCAAGAGTTCCGGCGGCGCCAGCCGGTCGGCGACCACCACGTCCGCGTGAGCCAGCAGCCGGCGCCCGCGCACGGTGATCAGTTCGGGGTCGCCGGGCCCGCCGCCGACGAGGGCCACCCCACCGCGTACGACGTCGGGGCTCACCGCGCTGTCCGGGGCGATGACCCCGGTCTGCAGCGCCTCCCGGATCGCCGAGCGGATGGCCGCGGACCGGCGGTGCTCGCCGCCCGCGAGCACCCCGACCGATAACCCTTCGTAGCTGAAGGACGCCGGGGTCACCGCGGTCCCTTCGACGGCGACGTCGGCGCGGACGCAGAAGAGGTGGCGGCGCTCGGCTTCCGCGACGATGGCCGCGTTCACCTGCGCGTCGTTGGTGGCGGCGATCGCGTACCAGGCCCCGTCGAGGTCACCGTCGCGGTATTCGCGCAGCGACAACGTGATTCCGGTCATCGCCTCGACCGACCTGGTGGCGCTGCGGGAGATGACGTGTACCTCCGCGCCGCTGGCGATGAGCAAGGGCAGCCGGCGCTGGGCAACCGAGCCACCGCCGACCACGACGACCTTCTTGCCGGCCAGGCGCAGTCCGGCGAGGTAGGCGTTCTCGGTCACCGGGCAAGCCTAGTGGCGACCGCGAGCGCGGCGGAAAACGCCGGGCGCTGCGGGTCGCCACCATCGGCCTAGTGGCGACCGCGAGCGCCTAGACGGAGGGCATGTTGGCGCCGCCCAGCCGGCGGGCGGCGTGCGCGACGAACCGCGCGACGGCTTGTGGCGCGGCAGCCGGATGGGTGTGCAGATACGAGGCGTGCACTCCGGCGTGCACGACGCCTTCGCGCACGGGATCCGCGTCGTTGCCCCGATAGGCCCAGGCCGGCTGGTAGCCGTCGCTGAATGCGATTGCGGTCCGGTGGAATTCATGCCCCACCACCCGTTGCCCGGCGGAATAGAGCGGCGAATCGGCCACTGCGACGGCGTCGCGATAGGCCAACGTCAAATTCGGCGTGAACCGCGCCGACCCGGCCAGCACTCCGCACATCGGGTAGCCGTCGAGTTCGGTGGCCAGATAAATCAGGCCCGCGCATTCGGCGTGTATCGGCGCGCCGGCGGCCGCCAGCTCGTTGATCTGCCGGCGCACGGCGTCGTTGGCCGAGAGCTCCGCAGTGAACTGTTCCGGGAAGCCGCCGGGCAGCAACACCGCGTCCGTGCCATCCGGCAACTCCTCAGCCAGCGGGTCGAATTCGACCACGTCGGCGCCGGCGGCCCGCAGCAGCTCGGCGTGCTCGGCATAGCCGAAGCTGAACGCCTTACCCGCCGCCATCGCCACTGTGGCGTGCCCTCCGGGCGTCTCCCCCACCGCGGACGCCGGGTCCCACGCCGTGCCGGTCCGGCTCGCGGCGACAGCGGCCACGGCCGCCACCGCCGCAAGGTCGACGTGACGGGCGACCAGGTCGGTCATCGCCTCGACCGCCAGCCGCGCCCGCCGCCCGTACTCCACCGCGGTGACCAGACCCAGATACCTTGTCGGGAGCTCTAATTCGGCGGTTCGTGGAATGGACCCCAGCACCGCGACACCGGCCTGCTCGCAGGCCTGCCGCAGCACGTGTTCGTGCCGGGCCGAACCGACCCGGTTGAGGATCACACCGCGGACCCGGGTCGCGGCATCGAACGTCGAAAAGCCATGCAGCAGTGCGGCGATGCTGTGGCTCTGGCCGCGCGCGTCGACCACCAGAATCACGGGCGCACCCAGCAGGCCGGCCACGTGCGCGGTGGAGCCTTCCGCGGGACCAGCCGCGGCGGGCCCGATCCGCCCGTCGAAGAGCCCCATCACCCCCTCGATCACCGCGATGTCCGCACCGCCCGAGCCGTGCGCGTACAGCGGGCCGACGAGGTTCTCGCCGACCAGAACCGGGTCCAGGTTGCGGCCGGGACGCCCGGCGGCCAGGCCGTGATAACCGGGGTCGATGAAGTCCGGGCCCACCTTGAACGGAGCGACGGCATGGCCCGCCCGTCGCAGCGCGCCGATCAAACCCGTTGCGACGGTTGTCTTTCCGCTGCCCGACGTCGGCGCGGCGACGACGACCGCGGGAACACTCACCACTCGATGCCCTTCTGCCCCTTGCGGCCCGCATCCATCGGGTGCTTGACCTTGGTCATCTCGGTGACCAGATCGGCGGCCTCGATCAACCGCCGCGGGGCATCGCGACCGGTGATGACCACGTGCTGGTGGCCCGGGCGTGCCAACAGCACGTCGACCACCTCGTCGACGTCCACCCACCCCCATTTCAGCGGGTAGGTGAACTCGTCGAGCACATAGAAGTCGTGGCGCTGATCGGCCAGCCGGCGCGAGATCTCCGCCCACCCGTCGGCCGCGGCCGCGGCGTGATCGAGTTCGCTGCCCGCCTTTCGCGACCACGACCAGCCCGCGCCCATCTTGTGCCATTCCACCGGCCCACCGATGTTGTGCTGTTGGTGCACCTGACCGAGTTGAGCGAAGGCGCTCTCCTCGCCCACCCTCCATTTGGCGCTCTTGACGAACTGGAAGACCGCTACGGAGAGCCCGACATTCCAGGCCCGCAACGCCATTCCGAATGCGGCGGTGGACTTCCCCTTGCCGGGGCCGGTGTGCACCGCCAGCACCGGGGTGTTGCGCCGGGCCCTGGTGCTGAGTCCATCCTCGGGGACCTGCAGTGGGCGGCCTTGTGGCATCGGCGGTTACCTTTCTCAGGCCGCGTTGCGCACGGCGCGCGTCAGAGAGTCCGCGTGTAGCTGCTCCAGGCGCACGGCCGGCGCGCCGAGGTGGCGGGCCAGTTGCTCGGCCAAACCCAGCCGCACATAGGAGGTTTCGCAGTCGACGACCACGGCGGCCACGCCCTCGGCCACCAACCGGGCGGCCGCGGCGCGACTGCGGCGCAACGGGTCGGTTCCGGCGGTGGCCCGGCCGTCGGTCAGCACCACCACCAGGGAACGCCGGGCCCGGTCGCGAGCCTTCTCCCGGACGATCAGTTCACGCGCGGCGAGCAGGCCCTCGGCGAGCGGAGTCTTGCCGCCGGTATCGAACCGGGCCAGCCGCCGGCCGGCGATGTGCGCCGACGATGTCGGCGGCAACAGCAGCCGTGCCTCCTGCTGGCGGAACGTGATCACGGCGACCTTGTCGCGGCGCTGGTAGGCGTCGCGCAGCAGCGACAGCGTCGCACCGCTCACCGCGGCCATCCGGTCGCGCGCGGCCATCGAGCCCGACGCGTCCACGACGAAGATGACCAGGTTGCCTTCACGCCCCTCCCGGATCGCCCGTCGCACGTCATCCGGCCCCGGGCGCAGCGGGCCCGACCCGGCGCGCTCGGCGGCCGACAGCAGGGTGGCGAACAGGTGCAGCCCGTGTGCGCCGGAACTCGTGTCGTTTCCGTCGGTCGCCGCGATCACGCTGCCGCTGGAGTTGCGGGCGCGCGATCGCCGCCCCGGCGCGCCCGCGCCGACCCCGGGCACCGTCAGCGCTCGGGCGCGGAAGGTCTTCGCTGGCGGCGCGCTGGGACGCGGTGGCCGCGGCTTCGACGGCGCCGATGAGTTCGGCTGCGTTGCAGGGTCTTCCGCGGCCCGACCGCCGCCCGGAGGGTCGGGCTCCGGCTCGCGGTCGTCATCGTCGGCTTGCGCCAGCGCCTCGTCGAGCTGGTCGCGGTCGATGCCGGGGTCGTCGAACGGGTCGCGGCGGCGCCGATGCGGCAGCGCCAGCTCGGCGGCCACCCGGACGTCTTGCCCTTCGACCGACTTGGCCCCACGCCACGCGGCGTGCGCGGCGGCGGTGCGGGCCACCACCAGATCGGCCCGCATCCCATCGACGTCGAACGCCGCGCATACCGCAGCGATGCGCCGTAACTCGTTGTCCGGCAATACCACTTCGCCGACGAGCGCACGCGCGGCGGCGATGCGCCGGGCCAGTTCGGCCTCGGCGTCGACGTAGCGCTCGGCGAATGCGTCCGGGTCGGCCTCGTAGGCCATCCGCTGTCGGACGACCTCCACCCGCACGTCGACGTCACGAGACGCGTGCACGTCGACGGTGAGGCCGAACCGGTCCAGCAGCTGCGGACGCAGTTCGCCCTCCTCGGGATTCATGGTGCCGATCAGCACGAACCGGGCCTCGTGCGAATGCGAGATGCCGTCGCGTTCGATGTGCACCCGGCCCATCGCCGCGGCGTCGAGCAGCACGTCCACCAGATGGTCGTGCAGCAGGTTGACTTCGTCGACGTACAGCACGCCGCCGTGCGCGCGCGCCAACAGTCCCGGCGAGAACGCGTGCTCGCCGTCGCGCAGCACCCGCTGTAGGTCCAGCGAGCCGATCACCCGGTCTTCGGTTGCGCCGAGCGGCATTTCGACAAGGCCGGCGCCCGCGTCACCGGTCGCCTCGGACAGCAACGCCGCCAGGCCGCGCACCGCCGTCGACTTGGCCGTGCCCTTCTCGCCTCGGATGAGCGCACCGCCGATCTCCGGCCGCACGGCGCACAGCAGCAGCGCCAGGCGCAGCTGGTCATGCCCGACGATCGCGCTGAACGGATACGGCTTCACGGTAGCTCCGTCAGGCCCGCGCCCGGCCCGCCCTGCGACGATGCGGTCGGGGTCTCCGCCTGAGGGGGCGGGCGTGGCGGCTTCAGCATCGGCACGTGCGGCACGCCGTCGTCGACGAAATCGTCACCGGCTCGGACGAACCCGTGCTGGGCGTACATGTCGGACAAGTAGGTCTGCGCGTCGATCCGGCACGGGTAGTCGCCGACCTCGGCCAGGGCGGCGCGCAGCAACCGGGTGGTGTGGCCCTGCCCGCGCGCGCTGCGTTTGGTGCACAACCGGCCGATCCGGAATGTCTTTCGGCCGCCGGCGTGCTCCTCCATCAACCGCAACGTGCAGATCACCTCGCCGTCGGGCGTCTCCAGCCAGAAGTGCCGCGTCTCGGCGAGCAGGTCGCGGCCGTCCAGCTCCGGGTACGGGCAGGCCTGCTCCACCACGAACACCTCCACCCGCAACTTGAGCAGCTCGTAAAGGGTCCGGGCGTCAAGGTCTTTCGCCCACGACCGACGCAACGCTTCACTCATGACCGAACCCCCGAATCGGACTTCAACCCCAACACCTCGGTACCCCAGGACCACACCTCGTCGTACAACGCCGGCTCACGGGACAGCTCCACCCCCAGCGACGGCACCATCTCTTTGAGCGTGGGCAGCCAGGATTGATAGCGGCCGGCGAAGCACCGCTGCAACACCTCGAGCATGGCCGACACTGCCGTCGATGCTCCCGGCGATGCTCCCAGCAGCCCGGCGATGCTGCCGTCGGCGGCGGCCAGCACGGTGGTGCTGAAGTCCAGCACGCCTCCCTTGCGCCCGTCCCGCCTGATCACCTGCACGCGCTGACCGGCCACGGTCAGCTCCCAGTCGGAACCCATTGCGCTGGGGGCGAATTCGCGCAGCGCGTGGATGCGATCCGGATCGGACAACCGCAGCTGGTGAATCAAGTAGTTGAGCAGTGTCAGCTGGGTGAGGCCAACCCCGAGCATGGACAGTGCGTTGTCCGGCTTCACCGAGCGGGGCAGGTCGCTGAGGCGGCCGTGTTTCAAGAACTTGGGTGACCAGCCGGCGTACGGCCCGAACACGAGCCAGGATTTGCCGTTGACGAATCGGAGGTCCAGATGCAGCGCGCCGAGCGGCGGGGCCCCCGGTGCCGGGACCCCGTACACCTTGGCCCGGTGCGCGGCGGTGAGCGCGGGATTGTCGGTGCGCAGAAACCGTCCGCCGATGGGGAACCCGGCGAAGCCCCTGACCTCGTGAATGCCGGCCTTCTGCAGCAACGGCAGCGCGCCGCCGCCGGCCCCGACGAAGACGAATTTGGCATTCAGCCGGCGTTTTTCACCGGTGCGCCGATTGCGGATCAGCAGCGTCCAGCTGCCGTCCGATTGCCGGGTCAGGTCGCGGACCTCGTGGCCGAACAACGCGGTGGCACCGCCCTGCACGCAGTGGCCGATGAGCTGTCTGGCCAGCGCACCGAAGTCGACGTCGGTGCCGTGGGGGGCCCAGTTGAGCGCGGTCGGTTCGGAGAAGTCGCGCCTGGCGCCCATGAACGGCAGCCGGCGGGCGAACTCCTGCGGGTCGTCGATGAATTCGGTGCCGGCGAACAGCGGGTTGGGAGCCAGGGCCCGCTGCCGTCGGCGCAAGAACTCGACGCGCTGCGCCCCGCGCACAAAGCTCACGTGCGGGAGCGGGTTGAGGAAACCGGTGTCGGTCAGGATCCCGTTCTCGGCGGCGTAGGCCCAGAATTGGCGGGTCACCTGGAACTGCTCGTTGATGCGCACCGCTTTGGTGATGTCGATCGAGCCGTCCGGATTCTGCGGGGTGTAGTTGAGCTCGCACAGCGCGGAGTGCCCGGTGCCGGCGTTGTTCCACGGACTGCTGCTTTCGGCGGCGACGGCGTCCAGGCGTTCGACGATGGTCATGGACCAGTCGGGTTGCAGCCGCCGCAGCAACGCACCCAGGGTTGCGCTCATGATGCCCGCGCCCACCAGCACGACGTCCGTCCGTGCGGTTCGGGCTAGCGATGACACCTGCTCCTGGTCCTTCCGTCGACTGTGCCGGTTCCCAGGCTATCCCGAGGCAAACCCGGCCCGGACGGCGTGCGCCTCCCTGTGGCCAGCAAAACCTCTAAGCTTGCCTCGTGACTGGCTGGGTGCCCGATGTCCTGCCCGGTTATTGGCAGCGCACCATCCCCCTTGGGCCCGACCCGGTCGGCGAGGGCGAGATTGTCGCGACGCTGATCCGGCGCGGTGAGCCCGCCGGACCCTCCGGTGCGGGTCACGCGGTGCTGGCCGTGCATGGCTACACCGACTACTTCTTCAACACGGCGCTGGCCGAGCACTTCGCCGACCGCGGCTTTGCCTTCTACGCGCTGGACCTGCAGAAATGCGGCCGGTCGCGCCGCGACGGCCAGACACCGCACTTCATCACCAACCTCGACGATTACGACGCCGAACTCGACTACGCCCTGGCGGTGATCCGCGAGCACCACCGACCCGCCAAGGTTTTGGTGTACGGCCATTCCTCCGGTGGGCTCATCGTGTCGTTATGGCTGGACCGGCTCCGCGGTCGCGACGCCGCAGCCCACGCCGGCATCGGCGGTTTAGTGCTCAACAGCCCGTTTTTGGACCTGCACGGCCCCGCGGTGCTGCGTCATTCGGTGACCTCGGCGCTGATCGCCGGCCTGTCCCGGGTGCGCTCCAGGAGGGTGGTCCGGACGCCCACCGAGGGCGGCTACGGCACCACCCTGCACCGCGACTACCACGGCGAGTTCGACTACAACCTGCAGTGGAAACCGGTGGGCGGCTTCCCGATCACGGTCGGATGGCTGCACGCCATCCGCCGCGGCCACGCCCGGCTGCACCGCGGGCTCGACGTCGGGGTGCCGAACCTCATCCTGCGCTCGGACCACACCGTGCGGGAAACCAGCGATGCGGCGTCCATGCAGTGCGGCGACGCGGTTCTCGACGTCACCCAAATTGCCAGGCGGGCCGGCTGCATCGGGAATCACAGCACCATCGTGCCGATCGGCGACGCCAAACACGACGTCTTCCTCTCGCTGCCGCAGCCTCGGCGGGCGGCCTACCGCCAGCTCGACCTCTGGCTGGACCGCTACCTCCACACCGACCGCACCGAGCCCTCTTCGAGGATGGGGTGAGGAGTTGGAGACCTATGACATCGCCATCATCGGAACCGGTTCGGGCAATACCCTTCTCGACGATCGGTTCGCCGGCAAGCGTGCGGCGCTGTGCGAGCACGGCACGTTCGGCGGCACCTGCCTGAACGTCGGATGCATCCCGACCAAGATGTTCGTCTACGCCGCCGAGGTCGCCACGACGATCCGGGACGCGGCACGCTTCGGTGTCGACGCGCACGTCGACCGGATCCGCTGGGACGACATCGTCTCGCGGATCTTCGGACGAATCGATCCGATCTCGATGAGCGGCGAGGACTACCGCCGCGCGTCACCCAGCGTCGACTTGTACGACCAGCACACCCGGTTCGGACCGGTTCAACCCGACGGGCGCTACCTGTTGCGCACGGACGGCGGTGACGAATTCACCGCCGATCAGGTGGTGATCGCGGCGGGGTCCCGCCCGGTCATCCCTCCCGCGATCCTCGACTGCGGCGTCGCCTATCACACCAGCGACACGATCATGCGGATCCCGGAATTGCCCGAGCACCTGGTGATCGTCGGGAGTGGCTTCGTGGCAGCGGAATTCGCCCATATCTTTTCCGCCCTCGGCGTCCGGGTGACATTGGTCATCCGCGGCAGCTCGATGCTGCGGCACTGTGACGACACCATCTGTAAACGCTTCACCCGCATCGTCGCGGCCAAATGGGAACTGCGCACGCACCGAAACGTCGTGGGCGGCACCAACAACGGCTCTGGCGTCGCGCTGCGGCTCGACGACGGGTCGACATTGGACGCCGACCTGCTGCTGGTCGCGACCGGGCGGGTGTCCAACGCCGACCTGCTGGACGCCGAACAGGCCGGTGTCGAGGTCGAGAGCGGCCGGGTGGTGGTCGACGAATACCAACGGACCTCGGCGCGTGGTGTTTTCGCCCTCGGCGACGTTTCGTCGCCATACCAGCTCAAGCACGTCGCCAACCACGAGGCCCGCGTCGTACAGCACAACCTGCACTGCAACTGGGACGACACCGAGTCGATGCTGATGACCAACCACCGCCATGTGCCGTCGGCGGTGTTCACCGACCCTCAGCTGGCATCCGTCGGCCTGACCGAAAACCAGGCCATCGCACAGGGATTCGAGGTCTCGGTCGCGATACACGACTACGGCGACGTCGCCTACGGCTGGGCCATGGAGGACACCACCGGGATAGTCAAGCTGATCGCCGAGCGCAGCAGCGGCCGCCTGCTGGGCGCGCACATCATGGGCCACCAGGCGTCGTCGATCATCCAACCGCTGATCCAGGCGATGAGCTTCGGGCTAACCGCCCACGAGATGGCCCGCGGCCAGTACTGGATTCATCCGGCGCTGCCCGAGGTGGTCGAGAACGCGCTACTCGACCTGGACTAGTGGCGATCGCAAGCGCGGCGAAGCCGGGCGAAGCGGATCGCCACCATTGGCGGAAGCTCAGCGCTTTTGACACTGCGGGCACAGGCCGCGCAGCGTCAGACCCGCCGCCTCGGACAGCGCGAACGAACTGCCCGCCATCGCGTGTTCGAGCGCCGAACTGAGCTGCCGGGCGGGCACCTCGATGATCGAGCCGCATTCGGTACATACGGCGTGGTGGTGTGGCGCGGTGGCCATCCCGTAGGTGGTGACGCCGCCGTCGAGGGTCAACGGGTGCAGCACTCCCTGGCCGACCAGGGTGGTCACCGTGCGATAGATGGTCGCCACGTCGGGAGCGTGTGATCCGTGCGGCAGGCACGCCCGCACCCGCTTGTGGATCTCCGCCACCGGCAGGTGGCCGTCGACCGGCTCGAGCACCGCCAGCACCTGGATCCGCGAGGACATCCGCCGCAGCCCCCGGGCGCGCAGGAGATCGCCGATCCGTGCGGTGGCGGACGGGTCCAGTGCCGGCGGCTTGGGCGTCACCCGTTCAGTGTCGCGCCGCCGCGGTGGGCGCGCCAGTCTTCTGCCGAATTCGCCCCGCACCGGCCCCGGGATTCCTGCAACCCACTTGCATCTGCCTGACGACGGCACATACAGTCGTGCCGGTTGTTGCGTTCCATGCCCGATGCTCGAAGGACCCTGGAGGAACCCAGTGGTCAGTACTGAGTTCGGCCGGCGCCCGTCATGGACGACCAGGCTGCGCAGCGCCCTGACACCGGCGGAGTGGGGGCGGCTGGCATCGATGTCGGCGATCATCGTCGCGCTGCACGTGGTCGGCTGGTTCACCCTGGTGGCTTTCGTGGCCCCGACGCAATTCAGCCTGGGGGGCAAGGCATTCGGGGTCGGCGTCGGGTTGACCGCCTACACCCTGGGAATGCGGCACGCCTTCGACGCCGACCACATCGCCGCCATCGACAACACCACCCGCAAGCTGATGAACGACGGGCAGCGGCCGCTCGCGGTCGGATTCTTCTTCTCGCTGGGGCATTCCACGGTGGTCTTCGCGCTGGCGGTGCTGCTGGCGTCCGGGGTCAAGACGATCGTGGGACCGGTCCGCGACGACTCCTCGAAGCTGCATCACTACACGGGACTGATCGGGACGGGCGTCTCCGGTGTATTCCTCTATTCGATCGCCGTCCTCAACGTCGTCGTGCTGGTGGGTATCCTGCGGGTGTTCGCGCGGGTGCGCCGCGGCGGATTCGACCCGGACACGGACGGGGCCGAACTGGAACGGCAGTTGGACAACCGGGGGCTGATGAATCGAGTCCTCGGCCGCTTCACCAAGTCGGTCACCAAGTCGTGGCACTCCTACCCCGTCGGGCTGCTGTTCGGTCTCGGCTTCGATACCGCCACCGAGATCGCACTTCTGGTTCTGTCGGGCACCAGCGCGGCGGCCGGGTTGCCGTGGTACGCCATCCTGTGTCTGCCCGTGCTGTTCACCGCCGGCATGTGCCTCCTGGACACGATCGACGGCTCGTTCATGAACTTCGCCTACGGCTGGGCATTTTCGAATCCGGTGCGCAAGATCTACTACAACATCACCATCACCGCGCTGTCGGTGGTCGTCGCGTTGCTGATCGGCAGCGTCGAGCTGCTCACGTTGTTCGCCGAGCAGTTCGGCTGGCGGGGCACGTTCTGGAGCTGGATCGGCGGGCTGGACCTGGGCGCCGTCGGCTATTTCATCGTCGGCGCGTTCGTCATCACCTGGGCGGTGGCGCTGCTCGTCCGGCGCTACGGGCGCCTCGAACAGAAGTGGACGCCGTCGTAACGCGAGCCCGGAGAGCGGCTGCGCATCCGGGGCCTTCGGTGTAGAACAGTGCTCATGAGCCTCGCTGCGGCCGGAGTGATCGGCGGTGCATGAACTGTCGCTGTGCGAAGCGATCGCCGGTGTGGTCAAGACGCATGCCGACGGTCGGCACGTCGATGTGGTGCGCGTGCGGATCGGGGCGCTGCGTCAGGTGGTGCCCGAATCGCTCTCGTTCTGCTGGACGCTGGTGCGCGACGCCGAGAACATGCCGGAGGCCGAGCTGGAACTCGAGTGCGTCGGCGCCGAGGTGAGCTGTCGCGCCTGCGGCCGGCGATCGGAGATCACGTCGGCCTGGTCGATCTGGTGCCCGCGGTGCGACAGTTCCGACGTCGAGGTGCTGCACGGCAACGAATTCCTGGTGACGTCGCTGGACGTCTCGTGAAACGCGCTATCCCCGAACGGATTTGACCATGGGAAGATTTCATCGGCATGACGACGGAACGGTGCACACCCACGAGCACGACGATCCGGATCACGAGCACGGCGACCACGGCCAGTACCGGACCGGTAAGCAACGGGTCGACGTGTTGGAGGCGATCTTCGCCGAGAACGATCTGCTCGCCGAAGCCAACCGGGCGGCGTTCGAGGGCAACGGGGTGCGCACGCTGAACCTGATGAGCTCACCCGGATCGGGCAAGACGACCATCCTGCAGGCCACGCTCGACGAGCTCGCCGGCGAGCTTGCCATCGGGGTGATCGAAGGTGACATCGCCACCGATCTCGACGCGGCCAAGCTTCGTGGCCGCGGCGCCCAGATCTCACTCCTCAACACCAGCAACGGTTTTGGCGGCGAATGCCATCTCGACGCGCCGATGGTGAACCGCGCGCTGCCCGGGCTCGACCTGCCCGTGCTGGACCTGGTGATCATCGAGAACGTGGGCAATCTGGTCTGCCCGGCCGAGTTCGACGTCGGCGAGCACGCCAAGGCCATGGTCTACTCCGTAACCGAGGGCGAGGACAAGCCGCTGAAGTACCCGGTGATGTTCCGATCGGTGGATGTGGTGTTACTCAACAAGATTGACTTGGTTCCACACCTGGACGTCGACGTCGACGAGTACATCGCCCACGTGCGCAAGGTCAATGCGACGGCGACCATCCTGCCGCTCAGTGCGCGCACCGGCGCCGGGATGGGCGCCTGGTTCGGCTGGTTGCGACGATTCGCCGCGGAACCGGCGGCCTGACGGGTCCCTTCTTGCAAGGGATTTGCATGATGGCGGCGCCATCGGCCGGGCCGCCGATCGCCGCTCGCTTCGCGAAGAGACTATGCAACGGTTGTCTAATTACTTGGTACCGCAGAATCGTTGACACACCCGGCGGTGAGGAGTAGACCCAAAATCAGCGCTGCGCAAGTGGGCCGACGGTCGACTCCGGCGGCGCAGGAGCCTCAGCCCGGCTCCGGAAAGCTGCAGCATGCCAACAGAAGCAGCAGTCAAAGCAGAAGAAACATTGATCCACGTTCTATGGATCAACGCGGGGCTCAGTTGTGATGGCGATTCGGTGGCGTTGACTGCCGCCACCCAACCCTCTGTCGAAGAGATCGCCCTGGGGGCACTGCCGGGGCTTCCGCAGGTCGCCGTGCACTGGCCGCTCATCGATTTCGAATGTGGGCCCAACGGAGGGGCGGACGACTTCCTCTCGTGGTTCTTCAAAGCCGACCGCGGCGAGCTGGAACCGTTCGTGCTCGTCGTCGAAGGGTCCATCCCCAACGAGAAGATCAAGGACGAGGGCTATTGGTGCGGGTTCGGCAACAACCCCGCCACCAACCAGCCGATGACCACCAGCGAGTGGCTCGACCGGCTGGCGCCCAAGGCCACCGCGATCGTCGCGGTCGGGACCTGCGCCACCTACGGCGGCATCCACGCCATGGCCGGCAATCCGACGGGGGCGATGGGGGTTCCCGACTACCTGGGGTGGGAATGGAAGAGCAAGGCCGGCATTCCGATCGTGTGCGTGCCCGGTTGCCCGATCCATCCCGACAACCTGTCGGAGACGCTGACCTACCTGCTCTACATGGCGACGGGTCAGGCGCCGATGATTCCGCTCGACGATGCGCTGCGCCCTAAATGGTTGTTCGGCAACACTGTCCACGAAGGTTGTGACCGGGCCGGATACTACGAGCAGGGCGACTTCGCCACCGAATACGGATCGCCGAAATGCATTGTCAAACTTGGGTGTTGGGGCCCGGTCGTCAAGTGCAACGTGCCCAAGCGGGGATGGATCAACGGCATCGGTGGCTGCCCCAATGTGGGCGGGATCTGCATCGGATGCACGATGCCGGGCTTCCCCGACAAGTTCATGCCATTCATGGACGAACCGCCGGGCGGCAAGGTCTCCACCACCGCTTCGGGTCTTTACGGCACCGTGATTCGCAATTTGAGGGGTATCACGGCGCGCACCGTCGACAAGGAACCGCGGTGGCGCCACAACGGCAACCAACTCACCACCGGAGCGCGCCGGACCTGGTAGCTCGCTACCGGGTGGGCGCGCTTCGTCTCAAATCTGAGCCTTCGAGCTCAAGAGCCCACAGCGGGAAGAAGAAGTGCGATGACAACCATCATTCCGGAGCCCACCCACGCCAAGCGGGAACCCGGCCAACTGGTCGACATGGCCTGGGACCCCATCACCAGGATCGTGGGCAGCTTGGGCATCTACACCAAGATCGACTTCGAGAACCGCGAAGTCGTCGAGTGCCACAGCACGTCGTCGATCTTCCGCGGCTACTCGATCTTCATGAAAGGCAAGGATCCCCGCGACGCCCACTTCATCACCAGCCGCATTTGCGGCATCTGCGGCGACAACCACGCCACCTGTTCGTGCTACACGCAGAACATGGCGTACGGGGTCAAGCCGCCGCACCTCGGCGAGTGGATCGTCAACCTAGGTGAGGCCGCGGAATACATGTTCGACCACAACATCTTCCAGGAAAACCTGGTCGGGGTGGACTTCTGCGAAAAGATGGTCTCCGAGACGAACCCGAGCGTGCTTTCGCTGGCGGAGAAGACCCCGGCGCCGCACGCCGACGCGCACGGTTACAAGACGATCGCCGACATCATGCGTTCGCTCAACCCCTTCAGCGGCGAGTTCTACCGCGAGGCACTGGTGGTCAGCCGCTGGACGCGAGAGATGTTCTGCCTCATGGAAGGTCGCCACGTGCATCCGTCCACGCTGTACCCCGGCGGGGTCGGCACCGTTGCGACCATCCAGCTGATGACCGACTACATGACGCGGTTGATGCGGTATGTGGAGTTCATGAAGAAGGTCGTGCCGATGCACGACGACCTGTTCGACTTCTTCTACGAGGCACTGCCGGGTTACGAGAAGGTCGGGCTGCGCCGCACCCTGCTCGGCTGCTGGGGCTCCTTCCAGGACCCCGAGGTGTGCAACTTCGCGTACAAGGACATGGAGCGCTGGGGTAACGCCATGTTCGTGACCCCGGGCGTGGTGGTCGACGGCAAGCTGGTCACCCACTCCCTGGTGGACATCAACCTCGGCATCCGGATCCTGTTGGGCAGTTCGTATTACGACGACTGGACCGAGCAGGAGATGTTCGTCAAGACCGACCCACTGGGCAACGCCGTGGACCGGCGCCACCCGTGGAATCAGCACACCAACCCGCACCCGCAGAAGCGGGACTTGGACGGCGGCAAGTACAGCTGGGTGATGTCGCCGCGCTGGTTCGACGGCAAGGACCACCTGGCGCTGGACACCGGCGGCGGCCCGCTGGCCCGGTTGTGGGCCACCGCGCTGGCCGGCCTGGTCGACATCGGCTACGTCAAGGCGACCGGCAACAGCGTCAAGATCAACCTGCCCAAGACCGCGCTCAAGGGTCCGGTCGAGTTCGAGTGGAAGATCCCGAAATACGGCAGCAACACGATCGAGCGCGACCGGGCGCGCACCTACTTCCAGGCCTACGCGGCAGCGTGCGCGCTGCACTTCGCCGAGAAGGCGCTCGGGGAAATCCGGGCCGGACGCACCAAGACCTGGGAGAAGTTCGAGGTGCCCGACGAAGCCATCGGTTGCGGCTTCACCGAGGCGGTCCGCGGCGTGCTCAGTCACCACATGGTGATCCGCGACGGCAAGATCGCCAACTATCACCCGTACCCGCCCACCCCCTGGAACGCCAACCCGCGTGACAGCTACGGCACGCCCGGGCCGTACGAGGACGCGGTGCAGGGTCAGCCGATCTTCGAGGAGAACAGCCGGGAGAACTTCAAGGGGATCGACGTCATGCGCACGGTGCGCAGCTTCGATCCGTGCCTGCCCTGCGGCGTGCACATGTACCTGGGTAAGGGCAAGACCCTGGAGAGATTGCACACACCAACGCAGTCACCCGTCGGGGAGTGATGATCGCGGATCGCCCGGAGGAACCCCTGATGACCTCAGACACAGACGCGCAGTGGCGCACGGCGGGCGATCGAATCCAGACCCTGCTGGATTCCTGCGCGGCGGGCGGGGCGGCCGCGCAGGAGCGCGCCCAGCAGTTGGTCCGGGAAGTGGTCGGGCTCTACGGGGCCGGGCTGGAACGGATCATGCTGCTGGCTCGGGACGGCCAAGGCACTGGCCTGGCCGAGCGGCTGGCCACCGACGACCTGGTGGCCAGCCTGCTCCTTGTCCACGGTCTGCACCCGCACGACGTGCACCGCCGGGTGTCCGACGCACTCGACCGGGTGCGACCGTACCTGGGCTCGCACGGCGGGGATGTCGATCTCATCGAAGTCGACGGCGATACCGTGCGGCTGGCGTTCACCGGCAGTTGCAAGAGCTGTCCGTCGTCGGCGGTGACGCTGGAATTGGCGGTCGAGGACGCGGTGCGCGCCGCCGCACCCGAGGTCGGCTCGATCGAGGTGGTGACCGCCGAAGCCGCGCCCGGGCCGGCCGTGATACCCGCCGATTCGCTGATGTCCCATCTGCATTCGAGTGGCTCGACCTGGTATCCGGTACCCGAGCTGGCCGAGCTGGAGCTCGGCGAGGTGGCAGGGTTCCTGGTCTCGGACACCACGCTGCTGGTGTGCAGGATCGGCGACCTGCCACTGGCCTATCGTGACCACTGTCCGGTGTGTGATGACTCGTTGGCGGGTGCGCGACTGCGCGAGACCCTGCTGGCCTGCCCGCGCTGCGGCACGCAGTTCGACATTGTGCATGCGGGTGCCGGCCCCAACGGGGCCCATCTCGAGCCGCTCCCCGTGCTGCTTCGCGACGGGGTGCCATCGGTAGCGCTGGCCGAACCGATGGGCGCCGGCGCATGACGACCCCGTACGAGGTTCTGACCCGCATCCGCAGCGAGCGGCCGGCCCCCGAACCGGCCGGCGAGCGGTGCGAGATGTGCTCGGAATCGATCGCGGACGCACACCAGCACGTGGTCAATGTGGCTGACCGCCAGCTCATGTGCGTGTGCCGCGCCTGCTATCTGCTGTTCACCGACTCCCGGGCGGAACTCCGCTACCGCGCGGTGCCCGATCGGTATCTGTCATTCCCGGACTTCGCGCTGGATCGCCGCGCCTGGGACGCGCTGCAGATACCGGTGGGCGTCGCCTTCTTCTTCAGAAACTCCGCGCTCGGGCGCACCGTCGCCTTCTACCCCGGGCCGGCGGGCGCATGCGAATCCGAGCTCGCGCTGGACGTCTGGGACGCGCTCAGCGGCGCCGACGCCCGGGTGGGCCTGCTGACCGACGACGTGGAGGCGCTGTTGGTCCGCGTCCCCGAATCCGGTGCGCCGCAGAGCTATCTCGTACCGATCGACGCCTGCTACGAATTCGTCGGTCGGCTGCGCATGCTGTGGCGTGGGTTCGACGGAGGGCAGGAGGCGCGCGAGTTCATCGACGGGTTCTTCTCCCACCTCGAAGCGCGCGCCGTGAGGACGCCGCCGCCATGATGGACGTCGACTTCTCGGTCCTCGACGTGGTTCCCGAGCCGTACACCGTCAGCCCCGTGCTGACCGCACGAGTCGCCATCGACACCGGCGGTAGTGCGGGCGACCCGGTGCACGCGATCGCGTTGCGTTGCCAGGTCCGCATCGAGCCGTTGCGGCGGTCCTACTCCGACGCCGAAGCAGAGGGGTTGCTCGACCTGTTCGGGCCGCGCGAACGCTGGGCGAGCACCCAACGCACCTTTCTCTGGCAGCATTGCACGGCGATGGTGCAGGGCTTCACCGGCAACACGACGGTGGCGCTGCCGCTGGACTGCACCTACGACTTCGAGGTCACCGCGGCCAAATACCTGCATGCCCTGCGCGATGGCGCGCTGCCGCTCCAATTCCTCTTCAGCGGAACTATTTTCGTCAAATCCGAAAGCGGGTTCTCCGTCCAGCAAGTCCCGTGGGACTGTGAAGGCCGCTACGACATGCCGGTCACGGTCTGGCGGCAGCTGATGGCCCAGCACTACCCGAACGCCGGCTGGCTGCGGCTCAGCCACGAAACCATCACCGCCCTGGCCGCCTACAAGTCGGCGCACGGGCTGCTCGACCTCGACCACGCGATCATCGCGCTGCTGGACACGGACCGGGAGACGGCGCGGTGAACGAGGATCGGGCCCGGGCCCGGGCCGTCGC
This sequence comes from Mycobacterium sp. 852002-51613_SCH5001154, assembly GCF_001667425.1. Classification (NCBI taxonomy): domain Bacteria; kingdom Bacillati; phylum Actinomycetota; class Actinomycetes; order Mycobacteriales; family Mycobacteriaceae; genus Mycobacterium; species Mycobacterium sp. 852002-51613_SCH5001154. The sequence continues at coordinate 25,404 of NZ_LZII01000042.1, forward strand.
AGACGCGGTGCTTTACGAGGGCTACCTGCTCTACCCCTATCGCGGCACCTCGAGCAAGAATCAGTCACGCTGGCAATTCGGCGTTCTGGGCCCGCCCGGGGCCGCGGAGGCCGGCCTGGGCGAGGACGACACCCTGGCGGCACAGTTCCTGGTCGACGGGGCCGGGGAGCTGACCCTGATGGTGCGATTCCTGCAGCTGCAGCATCGCCGGGCCGAGCGCGAAGTCACCCGAGGGGAATACGAGCCGGTCGACGAGCTCGCCACCCCGGGCGGATCGTGGCTGACCTGGGACGAAGCGGTCGAATGCGAAAGGTCCTTCGGCCCTGTCGCCCTCGACGGCCGGCCGTGGACACTGGCGGTGACGGCGGACGCGGGCACCGATATCGAATTCCTCGATGGCGGGCGGCTCGTGCGGCAACGACGGGAGGTTCGCGGCGTGCTCACGGTCGCCAGCGAGGCGGACGGCGATCTGCGCCGGGTGTCGGTGCGGGTCAGCAACATCGGCGACGGTGCAGCGGACAAGAACGACTCGATCGCGCGATCCATGATCGGAACGCACCTCATCGCCGAACTCGAGGGCGGCCAGTTCGTTTCGCTGCTCGAGCCGCCGCCCGCGGCGGTCGACGCGGCATCCCGGTGCAGCCAGCACCGCTGCTTTCCGGTGCTGGCCGGCCCGCCCGGCACCCGGGACCTGCTGTTGGTCTCGCCGATCATCCTCTACGACCACCCGGACGTCGCCGAGCAGAGCGACACCGCCCTCTATGACTGCACCGAGATCGACGAGATCCTCACCCTGCGCGTGATGACCATGACGGACGAGGAGAAGGCGCAGGCCCGGGCCACCGATCCACGGGCGGCGCGGATCATCGACCAATGTGACGCCATGTCTCCCGACGCGATGGCTCGCCTGCACGGCGTGCTGCGCGATCCCCACGCGATCTCGGGCCTGGTCCCGGAGATCCCCGAGGGGGTCGATTGGTGGGATCCGCTGGCCGACAACGCGGTACGCCCGGAAATCGATGCGGTGCTGGTGAACGGGGTCCGGGTAGCGCGCGGCAGCCGGGTCCGATTGCGGCCGAGGCGCAACGCCGACGCGCAGGACATTTTCGTCGCCGGCAAGACGGCACGCGTCACCTCGGTGCACGAGGACGTCGAGGGCACCAAGCACGTCGCGGTCGTCGTCGAGGACGACCCGGCCGCCGACCTGCATGACTGGTACGGCCGTTACCTGTACTTCTCCCCCGACGAAATCGAGCCTCTGGAAGCTCAACGCAGCCCGGCAAACTCGTGAAAGGAGTCCGAGATGGAGATCCTGGGTTGGATATTCCTCGCGATCATCGCGTTGGTGGTCGCGGTCGGATTGGCGCTAGGGGTGACATCCCTGCCCGATGCCCGCCGCTACCTGAAACTGAGGCGGATGTAACCGGCCCGGACATGACAGCGCGCATTCTGGTAGCGGGCATCGGCAACATCTTCCTGGGCGACGACGGATTCGGATCCGAAGTGATCCGAACCGCCGAGATCCCGCAGGACGGCGCGAGCGTGCGCGTCACCGACTACGGCATCAGCGGGATGCACCTCGCCTACGACCTGCTCGAGGACTGGGACACCTTGGTGCTCGTCGACGCGGTCCCCAGCCGTGGCAACCCCGGCACATTGCATGTGTTCCAGGCCGATCATGAATCAGATCCCACCGCAATGGGTTTCGACGGCCACAGCATGGATCCGGCCGCGGTGTTCGCCGGCCTCCGGGCGCTGGGCGGCAATCCGCCCTACACGGTCGTCGTCGGGTGCGAGGCGGGCAGCGTCGAGGAGGGCATCGGCCTCAGCGAGCCGGTGGCCCAGGCGGTTCCCCGCGCCGCGCGGGCCGTCGAGGAGATCGTCGCGGCGTTGCAGACGCACTCGGTGGCAACCAGCCGAGGGGGTACTGAGCCATGTGCCTAGGGATCCCCGGCCAAGTGATCCGGATGCTCGACGGCTTCGAAGGGCAGCTGGCCCTGGTCGACGTCACAGGCGAACCGCGCAGGGTCAACGTCGGCATGCTGCCGGAGGAGACATTCGCCCCGGGCGACTGGATAATCATTCACATGGGCTTCGCCGTCGAGAAGACGGACCGCGCGGGCGCGGAACAAGCGCTGGCGGGCCTGGAGCTGATGGGCCGGGGCCGCACGGACCCAACGGACTTTCCGGAGGTCGGCTGAGATGACCTCGTCCCCCCTGCTGCTGCGACACCGCGACGTTCGGCAGCGCTTCACCGTGACCGGTGTCGTGCAGGGGGTTGGCTTCCGGCCCTTCGTCCACCGCATCGCGACCGAACTCGGCCTGTCCGGCTTTGTCGGCAACGATTCGGGCGCCGTCTTCCTCGAGGTCCAGGGCGAGCGCACCCGCATCGCCGAATTCGGCCGGCGTCTCCGCACCGAGGCGCCGCCGCTGGCCCGGATCCGCGACGTCACGGTCAGCGAGCTTGCCGCCGACGCCGGCGGCGGCCGCGGGTTCCGGATCGTGGCCAGCCGGGACGTCCCGGGCGAGACGACGCCGATTCCGCCCGACATCGCGGCGTGCGACGACTGCGTCGCCGAACTCTTCGACCCACGCGACCGGCGCTACCGCCACCCCTTCGTGACCTGCACCAACTGCGGGCCGCGATTCACCATCATCCGCGAGCTGCCCTACGACCGCCCGTCCACCACCATGTCCGGGTTCCCCATGTGTGCGCGCTGCGCCGCCGAATATCACGACCCGGCGGATCGGCGCTTCCACGCGCAGCCGATCGCCTGCCCCGAATGCGGGCCGTCCCTGTGGTTCCGGTCGGCGAGCGGACGCCTCGACGGAGCGGACGCGGCGCTGGCGGCCACCCAACGCGCGCTGGCCGCCGGCGCGGTGGTGGCCGTCAAGGGCGTCGGCGGTTACCACTTGGCCTGCTCCGTCAGCGACGGCGCGGCCGTCGCCGCGCTGCGGGCGCGAAAGGCGCGTGGCGCCAAGCCGTTTGCCATGCTGGTCCGTGATCTGGACGTCGCGCGCCGCTACGCCTACGTCGACGACGACGAGGCCGCCGTGCTGCTGGGCCCCGCCCGGCCGATCGTGTTGCTGGGACGCCGACCGGACGCACCCGTTGCCGACGCCGTCGCGCCCGGCAGCCCGCTGCTGGGCCTGATGCTGCCGTACTCCCCCATTCATCATCTGCTGCTGGCGCCCGTACCCGCCTCTGCCGCGCTTGTGCCCGACGCGCTGGTGCTCACCAGCGCCAACCGGTCCGACGAGCCCATCTGTTTCACCGATGACGATGCGGCACAGCGCCTTCCGGCGCTGTGCGATGCAGTGCTCGACCACGACCGCCCGATCCACGTCCCGTGCGACGACTCGGTGGTGCGGGTGTTGAAGGACGAGGGGGCCGCATGCGAACTGCCGATCCGGCGGTCCCGCGGGTATGCGCCGCTGCCGGTCGACTTGAACTTCGCGGGCCCGGCAGTGCTGGCCGTTGGCGGGGAATTGAAGAACACCTTCTGCCTCACCGACGGCGCGCGCGCCTACCTGTCCGGGCACATCGGCGACATGGGCACCTGGGAGACGCTGCGCGCGTTCGAGCGGGCGGTGCACCAACTCAGCGAAATGCGCGGTGAGCCGGCCCGGTTGGCCGCCGACCTGCACCCCGGTTATCACACCCGAAGCTGGGCGGAGCGCCGCGCGGACGGTCGACCGCTGGACCTCGTCCAGCACCACCACGCGCACGTGGTGTCGCTGCTGGCCGAGCACGGGCGAATCGGCGAACCCGTCGTCGGGGTCTCCTTCGACGGCACGGGTTACGGATGCGACCAGACCATCTGGGGCGGGGAGATTCTCCGGCTCGGCCGCGACAGCCAGCGATTCGTCCGGGCCGGCCACCTGTTACCGGTACCACTGCCCGGCGGTGATGCGGCTGTCCGCAACCCGTGGCGGATGGCGCTCTCGCAGCTGTGGTCGGCCGGCATCGACTGGACCCCCGACCTGGCCCCCGTCGCGGCCGCGACACCCGACGAATTGCGCCTGACCCGTTCGCAATTGGAGACGGGAACCGGATGCGTGCCCTGCTCGAGCATGGGCCGCCTGTTCGACGCGGTCGCCTCGTTGCTCGGCGTGCGGCACCGCATCGACTACGAAGGCCAGGCCGCCATCGAACTGGAGGCGCTGGCGCAGTCGGCGGGCACGAACGCCGGGCCGTCGCTACCGCTCATGGTGGGCGCCGACGGGGTGATCGATCCCGCCCCGATGGTGCAGACGTTGGTGTCGGCGCTCTACACCGGCACGCGACCCGCGCTGCTGGCCGCGGCTTTTCACGAGGCCGTCGCGGACGCCGTCGCCAAGGTGGTCGGTCAGGTGGCCGGTACCACCCGATTGGTGGGCCTCACCGGTGGGGTATTCCAGAATGTGTTGTTGCTGAGAGCGTGTCGTCAGCGGTTGCGGCTGGCGGGATTCGAGGTGCTGACCCACCACGTCGTTCCGCCCAACGACGGCGGGCTCGCCCTGGGGCAGGCCGCGATCTCCATGCTGACCGCGCGGGAGGAGGGCTGACCCATGACCACCACAGCCATCGATCGCGGGCTCGGCGCCGAATTGGCCGAAGACCTCGCCGCCACTGCTTTCACGCTCGCCAAGCGCTTCGCGGCGGGCGCGACCATGTGGTCCATCGCGCCGTCGTGGGAACCGCACGCCCTGCACATCGCGGTCGAGTTCGTGCACCCGGTGATCATGGGCAAACGGGCCCTGCCCGCGGTGGCGCTGACCGGACCCGACCTGGTTGACCTGGTGCGAGTGTCGGTGCGGCCGGGCGACATCGTGGTCGCGGTTTCTGGAGCCGACGACCCGCAGGTCCGCTCGGTCATGCGGCGGGCCCCCGCATGGGGCGCCACCACCATCTGGATCGGCAGCGGCGACCGCCCCGGCGCGGGCATGGCGGACCACGTGCTGTGGCTCGACGACCCCGATCCGCGCGTGCCCGCGACGGGTGGCTTCGTGCTGTTCTATCACGTGCTGTGGGAACTGACCCACGTGTGCTTCGAGCACCCCGGCCTGCTCAAACCCGAATGCGCCGAGTCGGTTTGCGTCACCTGCAGCGACGAGGGGCGACCCGCCGAGGCGGTGACGGCGTCGGCCGACGGGCACGCCACGGTGCGCACCGCGCGCGGCATCGAAAACGTGGTGACCACCCTGATCGACCCGGTCGAAGCCGGGGAGCTGATGTTGGTGCACGCGGGCATGGCGATCGGCAGACTGGAAGACGAGGAGGGCCGATGAGCACCGCCGACGAACCCACCAACTTCCTGTATCCGTTCATCGACGCCCAGGAAGACGACCCCGCCTCGCTGCTGGCCGACCTGGCCGCGTCGGCGCAGGCGAAGGCGGCCGAAAGTCTGGCGCTGCGGCGCTCGACACTGGAAGCCAACGCCGCGCTGCTCGGTGCGGCCGCCGCCGAGCTGGCGCGCCGTTTCGCGGCGGGCGGCCGCATGTTCACCTTTGGAAACGGCGGCAGCTGCACCGATTCCACCACCTTGGCGAGGCTGTTCGCCCGGCCGCCGGTCGGCATGCCGCTGCCCGCGTGGCCCTTGACCACCGATCAGGCGATCCTGACCGCGCTGGGCAACGACGTCGGATTCGAGTTGGTGTTCGCCCGGCAGTTGATCGCCCGCGCCAGGACCGGTGACATCGCGATCGCCATGTCGACCAGCGGCGGTTCGCCCAACCTGCTCGCCGCGCTGGCCGAGGCGCGTCAACGCGGCCTGTACACCATCGGATTCGCCGGCTACGACGGCGGCGCGTTCGCGAACAATCCGAATGTGGACGCCTGCTTCGTCGTTCGCTCGCAGAGCGTGCACCGGATCCAGGAATCGCAAGCGCTGCTGGGCTACCAGCTGTGGCTGAGTGTGCACCAACAGCTCGGTGGCAAGCAAGGCATGGGGGCGGCATGAATAAGTCGGCGGGTGAATACCTTTCCTCGGGGCCACGATTCGCCGAGGGTGAAGTGATCGAGCGGATCGAATCGTTCCGCAGGCGCCGGCCCCGGTTGCTCGACGACCATGTGACGCTGGCGCACGGCGCGGGCGGCAAGGCCTCGGCGGCGCTGGTGGACGCGGTGTTCGTGGAGGCGTTCCGCAACCCGCTGCTGGAGTCACTCGGAGACAGCGCGGTCCTGACTCTGCCGAGCGGCGAACGCCTGGCGATGTCCACGGATTCATTCGTGGTGCAGCCCAGGCGCTTCCCGGGCGGCTCCATCGGCGCGCTCGCGGTGCACGGCACCTGCAACGACCTCGCGATGGCCGGTGCCGTGCCGTCGTGGATCTCGGCGGCGTTCGTGCTCGAAGAGGGTTTCCCCATCACCGAATTGAAAGAGGTCGTCGCCGACATGGCGGCGGCGGCCGCGGAGGCGGGCGTGCAGATCATCACCGGCGACACCAAGGTGGTGCCCAAGGGCGCCGCCGACGGCATGTTCGTCACGACCGCCGGGACCGGTGTCATTCCCACGGGACGCGAGCTGTCCGCGGCGTCGGTGCGGCCCGGTGACAAGCTGCTGCTGTCGGGAACGATGGGCGACCACGGCATGGCGGTCATGCTGGCGCGGGGCGACCTGGCCATCGAGGCCGACATCCACTCCGACACCGCGTGCCTCAGCCCGCTGGTGGAGCTGCTGATGGCGGCCGCGCCGTCCACCCGCTGGCTGCGTGATGCGACCAGGGGCGGAGTGGGCACCGTCTGCAACGAACTGGCCCAGGCCTGCGGTCTGGGGGTGCTGCTCGAAGAGGAACGACTTCCCGTGGCGCCCATGGTGAACGGCGCCTGTGAGCTGCTCGGCATCGATCCGCTGTACGTCGCCAACGAGGGCAAGTTCGTCGCGGTCGTCGCGCCGGACGAGGCGGCGGCCGGGCTCGATGCCCTGCGCTCGCATCCGTTGGGTGCCGACGCCGCCGAGGTCGGGGAGATCGTCACCGAACCAGCCGAAAGCGTGGTGCTGCGAACCGGATTCGGCGGAACAAGGATCGTCGACATGCTCGTCGGCGACCCGCTGCCGCGGATCTGCTAGGGCGTAGCGCGTCGCCACCAGAAAGGAAGGGAGGCCGCACATGTGTTTGGGAATTCCGGGCCGGATCGTCGAGATCACCGATCCCGCCGACTATTTGGCGAAGGTCGACGTCAGCGGCGTGCAGCGCACCATCAGCGTGCGGCTGCTCGCCGACGACATGCCCGAACCCGACGACTGGGTCCTGGTTCATGTCGGGTTCGCGATGGCCAAGATCGACGAGACGGAGGCGCTGCTCACCCTGGCCGCCGTCAAGAAGCTCGGCGACGCCTACGACACCGAAATCCAAGCCTTCGACTCCTCATCGATCATCTGAGAAGGAAAGGACCGTCATGAAATTCGTTGACGAGTTCCGTGATCCGGCCGCGGCCCGCAAGCTGCTGGGCGCCATCGAACGCTTGGCCGGCGCCGACGGCGAACTGTTCAAATTCATGGAAGTGTGTGGCGGGCACACGCACACGATCTACCGGCACGGCATCGAGCACCTGCTGCCCGACAACGTAGAGCTGGTGCACGGCCCCGGCTGCCCGGTCTGCGTGATCCCGATGGGCCGCATCGACGACGCCATGTGGCTGGCCGGCCAACCCGACGTGATCTTCACCTGCTTCGGCGACATGATGCGCGTGCCCGGATCGCACGGCAGCCTGCTGGACGCCAAGGCGCGCGGCGCCGACGTGCGGTTCGTCTACTCCCCGCTGGACGCGCTGAAGATCGCGCTCGACAATCCCGACAAACACGTCGTGTTCTTCGCCATCGGTTTCGAAACCACCGCGCCGTCGACGGCGGTCACCCTGGTCCGGGCGCGCGACCTGAAGCTGAGCAACTTCAGCGTGTTCTGCAACCACGTCATGATCGTCCCGCCGATCAAGGCCATCCTGGAGTCGCCGGACCTGCGCCTGTCGGGTTTCATCGGCCCCGGGCACGTGTCCACGGTGGTCGGCAACCGCCCCTACCGGTTCGTGCCCGAGGTGTACCGAAAGCCATTGGTGGTGGCCGGTTTTGAGCCCTTGGATATTCTGGCCGCGGTCGCGATGCTGTTGACCCAGATCCGCGAGGGCCGTTGCGAGGTGGAAAACCAGTACACGCGCGTGGTGCCCGAGCGGGGCAATCCCGCCGCTTTGGCGTTGATGGGCAAGGTTTTTGCGCTGCGCCCGCACTTCGAGTGGCGCGGGCTTGGTTTCATCTCGCAAAGCGCACTGCGGCTGCACGACGACTTTTCGGGATTCGACGCCGAGCTGCGGTTCGCGATGCCGGGCGTGCGGGTCGCCGATCCCAAGGCGTGCCAGTGCGGCGAGGTGCTCAAGGGTGTGCTCAAGCCATGGGAGTGCAAGGTTTTCGGCACGGCGTGCACCCCGGAGACACCGATCGGCACGTGCATGGTGTCCCCCGAGGGGGCGTGCGCCGCCTACTACAACTTCGGCCGGATGCACCGCGACGCGGTCAAGCTGGTGGGGCGCGCTTGACCGGTAAAACCGACGGCCCAGACATGTTCGCGCGCTACGCCTACGCGCCCAACGCGCTGGGCTATTGCGGTCCCCCGCTGGGGGCGACCCTGCGCGACGGTTCGGTCGACGAGGTACGCCGGGCGGCGACGAAGTTCTCCGGGGCGTGGCCGTACCTGCGGGTGCTGTCGACGCTGACCGGGATCGCCGACCCCCTGGACTACCGGCTCGTGGAGTCGTACTGGCTGGGCGGCGGCGTCGGCGCCGACCTGGACCCCCTGGACTTCTTCAAGGCGTTGCTGGCGATCATCGGCCCGCAGGCGGGCCGCTACTGGTCGCACCTGACGCCGGACCTTTCCGGCGAGGCCGCCGCCAACCACTGTTTCCACGTGTTCGGCGTGTACCCGTGGACCCGGTTCCTGGGGCGGGGTATGGACGAACATCCCCTGAACGTGCTCGACAACTGCCGCATCACCTGGGGAACCGTGCTGTCCCGCGACCGCGACCGGATCGAGGTGCTGCGCCGAAGGCTGGTGCTCGACGGTGAGGGGCTGGCGCTGTCCGAACCGTCGTCCGCTGTGTTCGACGTCTGGATCGACGGGTACAGCGCGGTGCCGGATGCCGCCGCGGGCGACGAGGTCGCGCTGCACTGGGGGCGGCTGTGCGGCCGCCTGTCGCCGCCGCAGGTCCGCACCCTCGCCGACGGAACCGAGCGTCAACTGCGGGTGACGAGCCACCGCCTGGCGCGCGTCTAGCGGCGAAGTGGATCGCCGCCATCGGGGGTCGGCTCGTGCCAGACTGGCCCCCGTGCCCGGTTCCCTTTGCGACGTGCTGCCCGCGGCCGCCGCTCTGCTCGGCGCGCCGGGCGCCGTCGACGAGCTGGGTTTGGCCGACCGGGTCGGCGGGGCGGACCAGGTCGATCGCGTCGCGGTGGTGCTGGTGGACGGACTGGGCTGGCACCTGCTTGCGGAGCTGGCCGGCAGCGCCCCGCTACTGGCCTCCGTGCTCGCCGGGCAGACCGGCCACCTCACGGAGCTCACCTGCACCTTCCCGTCGACCACCCCGACCAGTTTGGTCTCGCTGGGTACGGGGGCACAGCCCGGCGAGCACGGGATCCTGGGCTTCACGCTGAACGTGCCGGGCACCGATCGGGTGCTCAACCACATCCTGTGGCGTGACGACCCACCGCACGCCGAGTGGCAGCCCTTGCCCACCTGGTTCGGGCGGCTCAACGAAGCCGGCGTGAGCGCACGCGCCGTCTTGCCGGCCGCGTTCATGGGTAGCGGGCTGACCGAGGCGGCATACCGCGGCGCCGAGTTTCGCCCGATCCAGCCGACGGACGACAACGCGCAGGCGGTGGCCGACGAGCTGCGCGCGGCGCCGGGCCTCGTCTACGGCTACACCGCGGCCCTCGACACCGCGGCCCACGTATTCGGCGTCGGATCGTCCCGTTGGCACGAAGCGGCCGCCCAGGTGGACACGCTGCTCAGCCGGTTGGTCGAGGCGCTGCCGCCGAACGCGGCGCTGCTGGTGACCGCCGACCACGGCGGTTTCAACGTTCCACCGGACGCGCGGGTCGACCTCGACACCGACCCGCGGCTCGCCGCGGGAGTCCGCGTGGTCGCCGGCGAACCGAGGGTTCGCTACCTGCACACCGAGCCCGGCGCCGCGGCTGACGTGCAGGCGGCCTGGAGCGAGGTACTCGGCGGCAGGGCGCACGTCTACAGCCGCGAGCAGGCGGTAGCCACCGGGATGTTCGGACCGGTCAGCCCGGCGCACCTGACGCGGATCGGTGACGTCGTCGCCGTCTGCACCGGCGATGCGGCCGTGCTGGCAACCGGGCACGAGCCGCCGGAAACGGCTCGACTCATAGGCTTTCACGGCGCGGCGACGGCCGCCGAGATGGCCATCCCGCTGATCGCCTTCAAATCCCCTGCCGCGGCTCACTAGTCGCCGCGGCGCCGCCTCGCAGCTTCTTCCGCGAATCGCTCACAGCCCAAATTGCGCTACCTCTAAGCCTTTTCAAAGCGGACTGGCAGGGCCGGCACTCACCCGCGCTGCTACGGTGGCAGCACTGTGAGTTTCCGTGGTGCGGGCAGACCTTCACGACGGCCACGCCCCTCGGCTCTGGCCGTAGTTGCTGCACTGTCCCTTTTCGCCGCTGCCTTCGGATTCTGGGCGTTGCAGGTCGAGGCGGCGGCCGGCCCACCGCAGCACGTGGCGGCGTCGGTGGCGACCACCACCCGCACCGGGACCCTTGAGTTCCGGGACGGCTCCGCACCGCGCAGCCATCCCGACTTCGGCTCCACCCTCAACGACGACAAGGCATTCAAGAGCGCCGGATTGAAGCGCGACCGGCCGACGACCTTCTCGCTGTCCGTGCCGCGCTGGTCGTGGACGCTGTCCTCACTTGCCTCGGCCACTGGGGCACAGCGGCCCCTCGACGTAGGGCCGTCACGCGCACCCTCGACTGTCCTCGCAGGACAAGACCTCTTGACCAAGCTTTGCGTGTCCAGGCGCTGATCGGCATTCCGAGCCACTCGTAGCCATGTCTGGCCGGCGCCGCGCGCCGGCCGACAGCCGACCGCGTTAGCCCGAAAGCGGCCAACCCCGTCGGCATGCCCGCAACTCCCGACCCGACGCTGAACGTCGGTCGCTACCCACCCAAGGAAGTCATGTTTGCAGCCAACTCCCGCACGCCCGCTGGATCCGCGGCCACCCACCCCGCCCCCGCCGGGGGCAGATAGCGGTGGACTTCGGCGCGTTACCCCCAGAAATCAACACCGCGCGAATGTATTGCGGCCCCGGCCCCGCATCACTGCTGAGCGCGGCCACAACATGGCAGCGGCTGGCCGACCAGCTCCGCGAGGCCGCGACGAAGTACCTCGTTTCCGCGGGGCTGCTGGACGGCTTGCGCGGCCCCGCGGCGGTGCAGATGGGCGAAACGACGGCGCCGTACATAGCGTGGCTGCAGGCGACCGCCGCATTAGCGGAGCAAACCGCCGCCCGCGCCGGCGCGGCGGCCGACGCGTACGAGTGGGCGTTGGCCGCGACCGCGCCGCCGCAGACCATCCTCGCCAACCGGGCATTGCGAATGTCGCTGGCGGCGACGAACCAGCTGCGCCAAAACACCCCGGCCATTGCGTCCGCGGAGTGCCACTACGACCAGCTGTGGGCGCAGAACGCCGCCGCCATGTACGCCTACGCCACTGCCGCTGCGGCCGCCTCGACCGTGACGCCCTTTACGTCCCCGCCCGCCGCCGAGGACGGCGACGATGTGATATCGGCTGGCGCGGAACTGATTTCGATGCTGCCCGCAGCGCTCGACGGGTTATCGTCGGCATCTTGCCGGCGATTCCGTACGGCGGTGCTGTCGATGTCGTCGCCGCTGTCCAAGCTGAGTTCCCTGCGCACCGGGTTTGCCCGGCAGGCCAGCATCCCGCTCGCCGTGGCCATCGGTGCTGCGGCGGCGAAGGCGGGCAGGGGTAATCGCGCTGCGGTGCTGGTGGATTTCGGACGCGCGATCTCAATTGGCGGGTTGTCGGTCCCGCGGGCGTGGCTGCCCGCGGCGAAATCGAATGGGGTGGGCAAGCAGCCAACCGAACCCCGGCGCCGCCTGGGCGGGCAGCCGCGAACCCACACCGGACTTTGATCGTTTTCACAGCTCGCTGGGCTTGTCGGCCAAGCCTCGTGTTGTAGGTTCGGGCCACTGTGACAGTCGGCGACACCCGTGGAACTCGACGATGGCGGTCGGTCATCGCAATCGTCGCGGTGCTCGGCGTGTCCTGTGCGGTCACCGCGGGTTGGGCATCGCGTGGGGGCGCGGTCTCCGGACTCGCCCGCGTGAATGCCACACACGTGCAAGCGCATAACGCGAGCGCTGCCGCGCCGGGCTTTTCCGCCGGCTCCTCGCCGACACATCACAAGACCACCAAGACCGCGTGGATGACGCGGGATCGGCCGCCGACGTGGGCCCGCTCGTCGCCGCCATCGATCGGGTCGGCATTACCGACTTCGTTTGCGGCCACGGTATTTCGGCTGCCCCGCGCACCATCCCGTGCGCCCGGGGCGGTTCCGTCAGACCGGGATCTGTTGACGCTGCTCTGCGTCGCCCGCTGCTGAGGGCTCCTTGGCAGGTAGGCCTGTAACCCCCTGGCCTACGTCCCAACAGAAGAGTCCCGTTCGAACCGCGGCCCCACCGCCGTCGTTAGGCAGAGATAGCGATGAATTTCACGATGCTCCCGCCCGAAATCATTTCCGGACAACTGCATGCCGGCCCCGGCTCTGGCTCGATGGCCGAAGCCGCGACGGCGTGGGCCCGCCTGGCCACTCGGCTGCACACCGCGGTCGCGGACTACCGGGCGGTGACCTCGAAGCTGGCCGACTGGGAGGACCCCGCCCCCGGGCACGATGCCGCGGCGTCCTACATCGCCTGGCTCGACGCCACCGCGATACGCGCCGAGCAAGCGGCCACCCAGGCCGCCGCTGCGGCGAGCGCACACGAAAGGGCGTTAGCGGCAACGGTGCCACCGTCGTCGATCGCCACCAACCGGGTGCAGCGCAGGTCGCTGACCATGGCGAACTCCCTGGGTCTGGCGAGCCCGGCGATCGCCGCCACCGAGGCCGACTACGAACGGATGTGGGCGCAGGACGCCGCGGCCATGCACGCCTACGCCGCGGCGTCGGCGGATGCCGCGGCCATCGTGCCGTTCACGTTGCCGCCCGGCAGCGCAAGCCGGGGCACGTGGGCACTGGAGTCGGGGCCGGAGGTCGTGTCGGCGGGCCGGCAGCTGCTCGCAGCCGCGCCCGGCGCGCTGCGGGCGCTGTCCCTGTCGCCGCTGGCCACGTTCGACGTCTCCCTCGCGCCGGCGACCTGCGCCCTGTCAAAGCTGAGCTCGCTCACCGCGCCGTCGGGTATCGCGATCGACTACCTGAATTCGCTCAACAAGGCGGCGGCGTTGCGCTGCCTGGCGCCCGACCATCGTGCTGTTCGCGGCGCGGCAATCACCGCGCGGGTCGGCCGCGCAACGTCGGCCGGGGCGTTGTCGGTGCCACGGGTCTGGGCGACGGCCGCGGCGCCGATGGCCGTCTACCGTGGAACGGTTGCGTAGCGCGCGGGTCAGCCCGCGCGCCCGGCGTACGACCGCGCGGCGTCCACGATCGCGGCGAAGAGGCGCAAGTCGTCCAGGGACTGTTCCGGATGCCATTGCACCGCAAGCACAAAACGGTCCCCGGGCAACTCCAGCGCCTCGATGACGCCGTCGGCGTCCCAGGCGCTGACCATCAGCCCTTCACCGACCTTGTCGATCGCCTGATGGTGGTAGCACGGCGCATCGGTGGACTCCCCGACCAGCGCGGCCAGCCGGCTGCCGGCGGCGGTGCGCACCGTCAACCTGTTGAACACCGCGTTGCCCGCCCGATGTCCGTCGTGCCCGAGAACCTCCGGCAGGTGCTGATGCAGGGTGCCGCCCAGCGCCACATTGAGCACCTGCGCACCGCGACAGATGCCCAGCACCGGCAGTCCCCGGTCCAGCGCGCCGCGCAACAGCGCGAATTCCCATTCGTCGCGGGCGGCGCGCGGCCGATCGGTGGTCGGATGCGGCTGTTGGCCATACGCGGCGGGATCCACGTCGTAGCCGCCCGTGATCACCAGCGCGTGCAGACTGTCGAGCACCGACCCGACCGCCTCCGGTTCCGCCGGCTGCGGCGGTAGCAACACCGCGGCCCCGCCGGCCATCACGACACCCTGGAAGTAATCGGCAGGCAGATAACCCGCCGGCACGTCCCAGATCCCGGTCCGCACCCGCTCCAGGTACGAAGTCAGGCCCACTACCGGGCGCTCAGAGGCGTTCACAACCGCGTATCCTTTCCCCGACCGACACGGTACCGCCCGCCATCCACGAGGTCGCGGCAAACCGCTTGTGCGAGTTAGTGTTCGGCGTGCCCGCCGGGATTACCAGGTACTGGTGCGCAACACGATCTCGGCGGCCAACTGTGCCGTCGACTCCTGCACCGTCCGCCGGCCCAAATGCACCACGCGGTACTCGGCGTAGACATACTGCTGGCTGGCGCGCGCCACCGCCCGCGCGGCCGGGGAGCTGACCAGGACCGTGGTGCCGATCTCCACCGGCGGGCAATGCCCGTCGCGAACCGCGCCGTCGCGATCGGCCGCCCGCGGATGGCCGCGATCGATCACCACCAGGCCGACGAACCGGCCCAGCTTCGTCGCGGCGAGTTCCCAGGCCAGTTCGCCGCCGGCACGGTCGCCGACCACCACGGCCCACCCGATTCCCAGCACGTCGAGGATGCCGACGACCGACTTGGGGGTCAGGCGCGGATCGAGACCGATGACGACCGTCCGAAGCGACGCGGTGTGCAGCCGTTCGCAGACCGCGTCGTACGCGGCGGGGATGCGCTCCTCGTCGCCCAGAATGACGACCACGACGCCCTGTTCCGGACCGGCCACCGCTACCGGGACGGGGAACCCGTCGAGCGTGGTCATCATTGAGGGCATCTACGCACGCTACAACCGACCGGCCCACGCGCGCGACGATTTCTCCACATCCCCGCGTTCAGCGGCTATCCCGGCGGGCTCGCGCGACGCGTTTTGCGTCGCCGTCAATTCGGTCGGCATACCGCCGGGCCTCGGCGAATGCCCTACGGCCACAACCGAGTTGCCAGGTGCGGGCGGCGGGGCGGCGGACCGTCCAGCAGGCCGAGGACAGCGTCGGTGTCGAGGTGGGCAGCCAGCAGATCGGCGATCACATCGAGCTGGGCATCGCGCCGCGCGGCCACGTTGGTGTCGGCGACGACGAACCCGTCACGGCCTGCCGCGGCCGCGACGCCGGTGAGCCACGCGCGGCGGAAGTCGTCGTTGTCGAGCAGGCCGTGCCAATGGGTGCCGAAGACCGCGCCGCGAACCAGGCCGTGCGGTTGGCAGTCGCGCCCGCCCTGCGCGCCGAACCAGATGTCCTCCGCGCAGCGCGACACCCGGCCGTGATGGATCTCGTATCCGGCGAGCGGCGGCGGCCACCGGCGCAGGATCTTGGTTTCGCCGAAGGCGATGTCCGCGTCCAGCAGCCCCAGCCCGGCGACTTCGCCGAGTCCCGATTCCACCGGGTCGTCGAGGCGCCGGCACAGCATTTGAAAACCGCCGCAGATCCCGAGCACCGGCTTGCCGGCCGCGGCGTGCGCGGTGATCGCCTCGGCCAGGCCGTGATCGCGTAGCCAGGTCAGGTCGGCGACGGTGGATTTGCTGCCGGGAATCACGATCAGGTCGGTGTCGGCCAGGTCGGCGGGGTCGGCGCTCCAGCGGACCGCGACGCCAGGCTCGCACGCCAGCGCCTCCACGTCGGTGGAGTTGGAGATCCGGGGCAACCGGATCGCGGCCACCCGCAGCCACTCGCTCCCGCGCGGCGGTTCCGGGGTGCCGACGAGGCGGCGCGCGACCACCGACAGCGAGTCCTCGGCGTCCAGCCAGAGTTCGTCGGCGTAGGGCAGCACGCCGTAGGTCGGACGGCCGGTCATCGCGTGCAATTGCCGCAATCCGGGTTCCAGCAGTGCGGGGTCGCCGCGGAATTTGTTGACCACGAACCCGGCAATCAGTGCCTGGTCGTCGGGCTCGAGCACCGCGACCGTTCCGAATAGATGGGCGAGCAGGCCGCCCCGGTCGATGTCTCCGACCAGGATCACCGGCAGGTTCGCGGCCCGGGCCAGGCCCATGTTCGCCAAATCCGTGGCACGCAGGTTGATTTCGGCCGGCGAGCCGGCCCCCTCGCAGATGACGGCATCGAAATCATTGCGCAGGCAAGACAATTCGTCGGCGACGATCCCCGCCAGGCGCTCGCGATGCCGCACATAGCTTGCCGCCGTGACCGAATCCGCGACCTGGCCGCGAATCACCAATTGCGACGTCCGGTCACTGCCGGGTTTGAGCAGGATCGGATTGAACCGCACGCTGGGCTGCAGCCCCGCCGCCCGCGCCTGGAGGGCCTGGGCCCGGCCGATCTCGCCGCCTTCCACGGTGACCACGGAATTGTTGGACATGTTCTGCGCCTTGAACGGCGCCACCCGAACGCCGCGGCGTGCCAGCAATCGACACAGGCCGGCGACTACCACCGATTTCCCGGCGTCGGAGCTGGTGCCGGCGACCAGCAGCGCCCCGCTCAAGGATTCACGGCTTGTTATATCGAGGTGAGGATTTCAACGCCGGTGTCGGTCACCAGCAACGTGTGCTCGAACTGCGCGGTCCACTTGCGGTCCTTGGTGACCACCGTCCAGCCGTCGTCCCAGATCTCGTAGTCCAGGCCGCCGAGGTTGATCATCGGTTCGATGGTGAACGTCATCCCCGGCTGCATGACCGTCGTCACCGAGGGCTGGTCGTAGTGCAACACGACCAGCCCGTTGTGAAACGTCGTGCCGATGCCGTGACCGGTGAAGTCACGAACCACGTTGTACCCGAACCGATTCGCGTACGCCTCGATGACGCGGCCGACGACCGACAGCGCCCGCCCCGGCTTGACGGCGTTGATCGCGCGCATCGTCGCCTCGTGGGTGCGCTCCACGAGCAGCCGGTGCTCCTGCGCGACGTCGCCGGCCAGGAAAGTCGCGTTGGTGTCGCCGTGCACCCCGTCGATGTAGGCCGTGACGTCGATGTTGACGATGTCGCCGTCCTCGACCACCGTCGAGTCCGGGATCCCGTGGCAGATGACCTCGTTGAGCGACGTGCAGCACGACTTCGGGAAGCCCTTGTAGCCCAGGGTCGACGGGTAGGCGCCGTGGTCGATCATGTACTCGTGGGCGATCCGGTCCAATTCGTCGGTCGTCACCCCGGGCGCCACCGCTTTGCCCGCCTCCTGCAGCGCGCCGGCCGCGATCCGGCCGGCGACCCGCATCTTCTCGATCACCTCGGGGGTCTGTACCCACGGCTCGCTGCCCTCCCGCACGGTGGGCTGCCAGGCATACTCCGGACGGGGAATGCGGCCGGGCACCGGCAGAGTCGGGGACAACTCTCCGGGGGAAAGCGCAGTGCGAGCAGGCATGGCGACCAGCTTAATCGCGCCGCGCGGCGGCTCCGCCGAAGCGGCCGCGGATCAACGAGCGCCGCGGCCCGCGGATGATCACCGAGCCGCACACCACCCGTCCCGTCAGCACGACGTGCGGCCGGCCTTCGCCCGGCGCGTCCTTGCGGCGGTCGCTGGCGCTGCCCACGTAGACCTCCACGTCGTCGATCGACGCGCTGGCGCCGTCCGGCAACCGGATCTCCACCGAGCCGAACCGCATGTCGAGTTCGACGACCACGACCGGGCCCGCGAACCGGGCCTTGGTGAGGTCGAGCTCGATGGAGCCCAGCCGGCGGACCAACGCCAGCCGGGTGGGCACCGTCCATTCGCCCTGGCGCTTGAGCGAGCCGGCCCAGCCGCGCAGCTCGACCCGGTCGGCCGCGGAGGTGACGATCGCGCCAGGACCGGGCAGGTCGCCGACCAGCCCGTCGAGCTCTCCCCGGGTGCGCGCGTAGGACACCTGCGACGAGCGCTGCTCGAACTCGTCGATATCGATCAGCCCGAGCGCGACGGCGTTGTGCAGTCGCCGCATCGTGCCGTTGCGGTCGGCGTCGGAGACCCGTAATGCCACCATGTCGCCGCCGGTATCCGTCATGTTCGCAATTTACCGCCGAAGCGGCCCCACGGATCGCGCGCTAGGCCAGGAAGTCCGGCGGCAGCGATTCGAACATGAACTTCGTCATCCGCACGGCCCACTCTGAGCTACCGCCCCCGACGATCAGCGAGGCGAACGCCAGGTCGCCGCGATATCCGGCGAACCATGAGTGCGATCCGCCCGGGAACTCGGCCTCACCCGTCTTCCCGTAGACCGCGCCGCAGCCGGCGATCTCCTTGGCGGTCCCGTTGGTTACCACCAGCCGCATCATGGGCCGCAGCGCGTCCACCATCTTCGGGCTGATCGGCGTGGTATCGCCCTGGACCGCGGTCGGCCGACCGGCGATGAGCTGCGGCGTCGGGGTCTTGCCGGCGGCAATGGTCGCCGCCACCAGGGCCATGCCGAACGGGGTGGCCAGCACCTTGCCCTGGCCGAAGCCGTCCTCCGTGCGCTCGGCCAGATCCACCGTGGGTGGCACCGACCCGGTCACCGTGGTGATGCCGTCCACCGCGTAGTCGAGCCCGATCCCGTATTGGGCGGCCGTCTGGGTCAGACCCCGAGGCGGCAGCCGGCTGCTCAACTCCGCGAATGTCGTGTTGCACGAGCTGGCGAAAGCGCGCGCCATCGGCACCACGCCCAGGTCGAAGCCACCGTAGTTGGGGATGGTGCGGTGCCCGATGTCGAGATGGCCCGGGCAGCCCAGCATCGAGTTGGGCGTGGCCATGTCGCGATCGACGGCGGCGCCGGCGGTGACCATCTTGAACGTCGACCCGGGCGGAAACAGGCCGGTGGTCGCCAGCAGGCCGTCAGCATCGGCGCCCCCGTTCTGCGCGATGGCAAGGATCTCCCCGGTCGACGGCTTGATCACGACGATCATCGCCTTGCCGCCCTTGTTGTCGACCGCGCGCTGGGCGGCGTTCTGCACCACCCGGTCCAGCGTGATGGAGATCGACGGCGCCGGTGATCCCTGCACCTCGTGCAGGACTTCGACTTCGACCCCGTTCTGGTTGACGCTGACCACCCGCCAGCCCGCCTCGCCGTCGAGTTGGTCGACCACGGCCTTCTTCACCTCGGACATGACCGCCGACGCGAAATGCGGGTCCGTCGGCAGCATCTCGGGCTGGGGCGTGACCACCACCCCGGGCAGCCGGCCGATCGCCGGGAAGACCTTGTCGTTGTCGTCGGGATGCAGCGTCACCAGGTCCACCGGCTGGGTCGCCGAGCTGGCCTGCTCGGCCAGCAACTGCGGGTCGTTCAGCGTGCCGTTGAAGGGGTGCAGGACGTCCACGATCGCGTGCGCCGTCCCGCTCAGGGCTGCTCCGGATCCGGCCTGGGTGGCGTCCAGCGTGTAGTGGTACAGGTAGCCGGGCACCAAGACGTCGCTGCCGCCGAGTTCGTTGACCGAGGCGCGCCGCGGTCGATCCGCGCGCAATGCGAACGTCTGGTGCTCGCCCAGCTTGGGGTGCAGGTCGGTGGGGGTCCACCGGACCTCCCAGCGCCCCTCGTCGCGGGCCATTTTCAGCTGGCCGTCGTAGGTCCAGGTCCGGTTCTTGGGCAGGTGCCAGGTGAAGCGGTAGCCGATCGTGCCGGTGTCCTCGGCGTACTTGGCGTTGAGAATCTGCGTGTCCAGGTGGGTCGCCTGCAGGCCCGCCCAGGCCGCGTTCAACGCTTCGCGGGCCTCGTTGGGGTTGTCGCTGAGTTGGGCGGCCGTGGCGGTGTCACCGATCGCCAGGGCGCCGAAGAACTTTTCGGCCGCGGGACCGGGGCCGTCGGGCCGCGGTGTGCATCCGGACAGGGCGACGACGCCGACGAGCAGCAGGCCGGAAGCGGTTGATACCAATGAGGCTTTTGTGACCATCGGTACAGATGTTATGAACTGCGGGGCCAACACCTGCGCAGACACTCCGAGACCGAGCCGTTACGTGCACAGGGCGCCCCGAGCGGGGGGCGCCTTACCCCTAGTCCAGCAGCACCGTCGCGAAGGTGCCGACCTCGGCGAAGCCGACTCGGGCGTATGCGGCGCGGGCCACGGTGTTGAAGCTGTTCACGTACAGGCTGGCGGTGCGCCCGCTCCCGACGATGACGGCGGCAACGGTCGCGGTGCCGGCGGTACCGAGCCCCAGGCCGCGCCACTCGGGATGCACCCACACCCCTTGGATCTGGCCGACGCCCGGCGACTGCGAGCCGACTTCGGCCTTGAAGACGACCTGGCCGTGCTCGAAGCGGGCCCAGGCGCGACCGGCCGCGATGAGGCTGGCCACCCGGCGCCGGTAACCCCGACCGCCGTCGCCGATCCGCGGGTCGACGCCCACCTCGCCGATGAACATGTCCACGGCGGCCACCAAATAGGCGTCCAGCTCGTCCGGCCGAACCTGGCGCACCCCGGGGTCGATCTCGCAGTTGGGGTGCCTCGACAGCGACAGCAACGGCTGGTGGTCGCGCACGTCCCGGGCCGGGCCCCACGCCGACTCGAGCCGCTCCCACATCCGCATCACCAGATCGGACCGGCCGACCAGCGACGAACAGCGGCGCGTCCCACTCATCGCCTCGTCGGCGAAGGCGTCCATGTCCTGCGGTGCGCCGCGCAGTGGGATCAGGTTGGCGCCGGCGAAGCACAGCGACTCTTCCGCGCCGCGCAGGGTCCACAGTTCCCCGCCGATGGAATTGGGGTCGATGCCGTGGTCCGCCACCCGGGCCGCGACCATGCAGGATCCGACGGGATCCTCGTCGAAAACCCGCCAAACGGCCGCGGCGTCGCGCACCACAGAAACCCGTCGCTCACCGACAAGGCGGAAGAGGGGCGGAGCCGACATCTGGCGAACTCTCTGTGATGCGATTAACGGACTTGCAAGCGGGAAACGGCCCCCATCAGCTTACGGTCACGATCGGCGAACCGCTTGATGTTGTGTCAGGACCGTGATCGGTCCCCATCTCCGAGGCGAGACGCATGGCCTCCTCGATGAGCGTCTCGACGATCTGGGCTTCCGGCACGGTCTTGATGACTTCGCCGCGAACGAAGATCTGCCCCTTGCCATTTCCCGACGCGACGCCCAGGTCGGCCTCTCGCGCCTCGCCCGGACCGTTCACCACGCAGCCCATCACGGCAACCCGCAGCGGAACGTCCAGACCGTCCAGGCCAGCGGTGACCTCGTTGGCCAGGGTGTAGACGTCGACCTGCGCGCGGCCACACGACGGGCAGGACACGATCTCCAGCCCGCGTGGCCGCAGGTTCAGCGACTCGAGGATCTGGGTGCCGACCTTGACCTCCTCGACGGGCGGGGCCGACAGCGACACCCGGATGGTGTCGCCGATGCCGCGCGAGAGCAACGCACCGAAGGCGACCGCGGACTTGATGGTGCCCTGGAAGGCCGGACCGGCCTCGGTGACGCCGAGGTGCAGCGGGTAGTCGCACTGGGCGGCCAGCTGCTCGTAGGCGGCGACCATCACGACGGGATCGTTGTGCTTGACGCTGATCTTGATGTCGCCGAAGCCGTGCTCCTCGAACAGCGAGGCCTCCCACAGCGCCGACTCGACCAGCGCCTCGGGCGTGGCCTTGCCGTACTTCTCCATGAACCGCTTGTCCAGCGAGCCGGCGTTGACGCCGATGCGGATCGGGATGCCCGCGGCGGCGGCGGCCTTGGCCACCTCGCCGACCCGGCCGTCAAATTCCTTGATGTTGCCCGGGTTTACCCGCACCGCAGCGCACCCGGCGTCGATCGCGGCGAAGATGTACTTCGGCTGGAAGTGGATGTCGGCGATCACCGGGATCTGGCTGTGCCGGGCGATCTCGGCCAGCGCGTCGGCATCCTCTTGACGGGGACAGGCCACCCGCACGATGTCGCAGCCGGCGGCGGTCAGTTCCGCGATCTGTTGCAGCGTCGTGTTGACGTCGTGGGTTTTGGTGGTGCACATCGACTGCACCGAAATCCGATAGTCGCTGCCCACCCCGACGTCGCGGACCATCAGTTGGCGCGTCTTACGCCGGGGGGCGAGCGTGGGCACCGGTGCGTCCGGCATGCCCAGGCCAATGGTCACTGTTCTAATTCCTTACTTGCTATTGGAAGAGCCTGATCGGATTGACCAGATCGGCGGTCACGGTCAGCAACATGTACCCGACCACGAACACCAACACCACGTAGGTGGCGGGCATCAACTTGAGGTAGTTCACCGGTGCGGCCGCGACCTTGCCGCGGGCCGACCGGACCAGGTTGCGGATCTTCTCGAACACCGCGATGGCGATGTGGCCGCCGTCGAAGGGCAGCAGCGGCACCAGGTTGATGGCACCCAGAATGAGGTTCAGCTGGGCCAGGAAGAACCAGAACGCCACCCAGAGCCCGTGGTCGACGGTGTCGCCGCCGATGATGCTGGCGCCCACCACGCTCATCGGGGTCTGGGGATCACGCTGTCCGCCCCCGATGGCGTGCACCAGCGCACCCACCTTGGTCGGGATAGTGACCAGCGCCTTGCCCACCTCACGGGTCAGGTCACCGGTGAACGCGAAGGTGGCCGGCACCGCGGAGAGCACCCCGTAGTGCGCGGGTGCGAGTTTGACCGCCGCGACGCCGATGGCACCGACCGTCGACGGCGCCGGCTGGCCGCCCTGCCCGTTGGCGCCGGTGCTCAGGAAGCGCTGGGTGGGCGTGACGTCGACGTAGGTGGTGATCGCGTTGCCGCCACGCTCGACGACGACCGGGACGGTGCCGTGCACCTTGCGAACCGCGGCGGCCATGTCCTCGAAGGTGGACACCGGGGTGTCGCCGACCTTGACCACGACGTCGCCGGCGCGGATGCCGGCCGCCGCAGCGGGACCGGGGCCGGTGCAGTCCGCGACCTTACCCGGAGCCACTTCCGGTGCGACACAGGCAGTTTCGCCGATCACCGCCCTGGTCGGGGGGTGCAGGTTGGGCAACCCCCACACCAGCGCGATCACATAGATCAGCACCAGGCAGATGACGAAGTTCATGGCCGGACCGGCGAACAACACCGCGACCCGCCTCCAGACGGCCTGCTTGTACATCGCACGGTCGGTCTCGTCGGGAGCCAGCTCCTCGACCGAGGTCATCCCGGCGATGTCGCAGAAACCGCCCAGCGGCACGGCCTTGAGGCCGTATTCGGTCTCACCACGCCGCGTCGACCACAGCGTGGGCCCGAACCCGACGAAATAGCGACGGACCTTCATGCCGGTGGCGCGGGCGACCCACATGTGGCCGCACTCGTGCAGGGCCACCGAGATCAGGATGGCAACGGCGAACAGCACAATGCCGATAACGAACATCATCTCCGCTGCAGGACCTTTCTCACACCATTCCGGAGGCGTTGACGGAGGCCCCGGTGGGCCGCGCGTGTGCGACGGCGCGTCGCGCTCGCTCCCGCGCCCAGCGCTGCGCGTCTAGTACCTCATCCACGTTAGCGGGTGAAACCGCCCATTGGTCTGCGGCGTGCAGCACGTCGGCGATGGTTTTCACGATGACGGGGAATCCCACCTGGCCCGCGAGGAACGCCGCCGCGGCTTCTTCGTTTGCCGCGTTGTAGACCGCGGTCATGCAACCGCCGGTCTGGCCGGCATACCGGGCCAGTTCCACGGCGGGAAAAACGTCGCCGTCCAGCGGCTCGAATTCCCAGCTAGACGCGGTGCTGAAGTCGCAGGGGGCGGCCACCCCGGGAACCCGGTCCGGCCAGCCCAGCGCCAGGGAGATCGGCAGCTTCATGTCCGGGGGGCTCGCTTGGGCGATGGTCGAGCCGTCAACGAACGTGACCATCGAATGAACAATCGACTGCGGGTGCACGACGACCTCGATGCGGTCGTACGGGACGCCGAACAGCAGGTGCGTCTCGATGAGTTCGAGCCCCTTGTTGACCAGCGAGGCCGAGTTCAGCGTGTTCATCGGGCCCATCGACCAGGTCGGATGGGCGCCGGCCTGTTCCGGGGTGACACCCTCGAGCTGGGCGGCGGTCCAGCCGCGAAACGGCCCGCCGGAGGCGGTCAACACCAGCTTGGCGACTTCCTCGGGGGAGCCCCCGCGCAGGCACTGGGCCAGCGCGGAGTGTTCGGAGTCGACGGGCACGATCTGACCCGGCCGCGCCGCCCGCAAGACCAGCGGACCACCGGCGACCAGGGATTCCTTGTTGGCCAGCGCCAGCCGGGCGCCCGATTCCAGAGCGGCCAGCGTCGGGCGCAGGCCCAGCGCGCCCACCAGCGCGTTGAGGACGACGTCGGCCTCGGTGTCCTCGACCAGGCGGGTCACCGCGTCGGGACCCCGGTAGGGGACGTCGGCGGCCTGCGCCGCGCGTTCGTCGGCGACGGCGATGTTAGTGACCCCGGTCTCGGCGCGCTGGCGCTGCAGGGTGTCCAGGTTCGCACCCCCCGCGGCCAGGCCGACCACCTCGAAGCGGTCCGGATGGGCCGCGATCACCTCCAGGGCCTGGGTGCCGATCGAGCCGGTACTGCCCAGCACCAGCACGCGCAGGCGGCCCTCGGGTGTCGCGATTGTCACTCACTCATTGTGCCCGCTCGGTCTCGCGAGGGGGTGTGCCAGAATCTCCGTACCAGCCGATCACGAAAGGGATTCACCGTGGCCAGTACCGAGGTGGAACAGTTCACCGGCGTCGACACCGTTGAGGTGCCGTCCGCGGCGTGGGGCTGGAGCAGGATCAATCACCGCACCTGGCACATCACCGGCCTGGTCATCATCGTGTTCCTGCTGGCGATGCTGCGCGGTAACCACGTCGGCCACATCGAGAACTGGTTCCTGATCGGGTTCGCCGCGCTGGTGCTCGTCGCCCTGGTCCGCGACCTGTGGGGCCGCCGGCGCGGCTGGATCAGGTAGCCACTACTTCTTCGCGGCGGCCAGCTGTCCGCAGGCCCCCGCTGATTCGCCCGCGCTCCAGCTACCCGCCTTCGGCGGCCAGCTGTCCGCAGGCGGCGCTGATCTCGCGGCCGCGCGTGTCGCGGACCGTGCAGGAAACCCCCTGCGCCCGAACCCGCCGGACGAACTCCCGCTCCACCGGCTTGGGGCTGGCGTCCCATTCGCTGCCCGGCGTCGGGTTGAGCGGGATCAGGTTGACGTGCACCAGCGGGCCGAGCGCCCGATGCAGGCGTTTGCCGAGCAGATCGGCCCGCCACGGCTGGTCGTTGACGCCGCGGATCAGCGCGTACTCCACCGATACGCGGCGACCGGTGACGTCGGCGTAGTAGCGGGCGGCGTCGAGCGCCTCGGCGATCTTCCACCGGTTGTTGACCGGCACGAGCGTGTCGCGCAGTTCGTCGTCGGGTGCGTGCAACGACAGCGCCAGCGTCACCCCGAGCCGTTCGTCGGCCAGGTTGCGAATGGCCGGAGCCAGGCCGACGGTCGAGACCGTGACCGAGCGGGCCGAGATGCCGAAGCCGTGCGGCGGCGCTTCGGTGATGCGGCGCACCGCGGCAACCACCCTGGCGTAGTTGGCCAGCGGCTCGCCCATGCCCATGAACACGATGTTGGAGAGCCGATCGCCGAACTCGTCGCGCAGGGCGACGGCGGCGGAACGGACCTGCTCCAGAATCTCCGCGGTCGACAGGTTACGGGTCAATCCGCCCTGCCCGGTCGCACAGAACGGGCAGGCCATGCCGCAGCCGGCCTGCGACGAGATGCACACGGTGTTGCGCTGCGGGTAGCGCATCAGCACCGACTCGAAGGTCGTCCCATCGGTGCCGCGCCACAACGTCTTTCGGGTCTGCCCGGCGTCGCAGGTGACGTCGGCGGCCGAGGTGAGCAGGGGCGGGAACAACGCCTCGGCGACCCGGTCGCGCACGGCCGCCGGCAGGTCGGTCATGTCGCGGGGGTCGGCGATCAGGCGACCGTAGTACTGATGGGCGAGCTGCTTGGCGCGGAACGCCGGCAGCCCCAGCTCGGCGACGGCCGACGCGCGGCCTTCCGCGTCGAGGTCGGCCAGGTGCCGCGGCGGCTTGCTCGGGCGGGGTTCGGTGAAAACCAGTTCTTGGACCATGACCAGTCCAGTATCGGCCCCCTCAGGGGACGAGTGTCAGCACCGTCCACGCGGCGACCGCCGACGGGAGCACCCCGTCGAGCCGGTCCATCAGACCGCCGTGGCCGGGCAGCAAGCGGCCCATGTCTTTGATGCCGAGGTCACGCTTGATCTGGGACTCGACCAGATCGCCAAGGGTACCGGTGAGCACCAGGACCACACCCAGCAGCGCTCCGATCCACGGCGGTTTGCCGGCCAGGAACGTCGCCGTCAGGATGGCCGCGGTGATCCCGAAGAAGAGCGAACCCGCGAAGCCCTCCCACGACTTCTTCGGGCTGATGGCGGGAACCATCGGGTGCTTGCCGAGCAGCACGCCCACCGCGTACCCGCCCACGTCGGAGGCGACGACGGTGACCATCAGACAGAACACCCGGCCCGCGCCGTCCTTCGGGTAGACGAGCAACGCGCCGAAGGAGGCGAACAGCGGCACCCACGCGGCCAGGAACACCGTCGCCGAGGCGTCGCGCAGGTAGTTGGCCGACGGAGACCCGGCGAACGGCTCGGGCCGCTTGCTGTTGTCCTGCATGAACAGCCGCCAGACGTTGCACACCACCACGGTGGCGCCGAAGCCGGCCAGGGCGCCGGCGGCGTGGAACGGCCACGTCAGCCAGACGGTGGCCTGACCGCCGAGGAGCAAGGGGATCAGCGGGATGACGTATCCGGCCTCGCGCAGCCGCCGTACCACCTCATGGGTAGCGACGGGGATGGCGATCGCGACGATGGCAACCCAGAAGCGGGGCGCGAAAATCAGCGTCACGATGAGCACGCCGCCGATGCCCGCGCCCACCGCGATGGCGGCCCGCAGGTCGCGTCCCGCGCGGGACGTCGTCTTGGCCGGCTGCTGCACGATGTTCTCGGCGTCACGCGCCGGTTCGTCGGGCGTGCTGGCTGCGCCGGTGGTTGCCACGGACCTGGGTGAACTCAGCTGCTGGGCGGCCGCTAGACCTCCAGCAGCTCGCCTTCTTTGTGCTTGACCAGCTCTTCGATCTGGGTGACGTACTGGTGCGTGGCCTTGTCCAGGTCTTTTTCGGCCCGACCGACCTCGTCCTCGCCGGCCTCGCCGTCCTTGCGGATGCGGTGCAGCTCTTCCATCGCCTTGCGGCGGATGTTGCGCACCGAAACCTTGGCGTCCTCCCCTTTGCCCTTGGCCTGCTTGACCAGCTCGCGGCGCCGCTCCTCGGTCAGTTGCGGCACCGCCACCCGGATCAGGGTGCCGTCATTGGTCGGGTTGACACCCAGGTCGGAGTTGCGGATCGCCGTCTCGATCGCGCCGAGCTGACTGGATTCGTAGGGCTTGATGACGACGAGCCGCGCCTCGGGCACGTTGATGCTGGCCAACTGCGTGATGGGGGTGGTGGCACCGTAGTAGTCGATGACGATCCGGGAGAACATGCCGGGATTGGCGCGGCCGGTCCGGATGGTTGACAAGTCGTCGCGGGCCACCGCTACGGCCTTCTCCATTTTCTCTTCCGCGTCGAAGAGAGCCTCGTCAATCATTGCGCCGCTCCTCTCCCCCGCAAGCGGGAGGTACCCCCACATCACTGCGTTCTGCATCGTCGCCAGCGCGAATCATCGTTCGCTCTTCCCCTCAGGTGGTGACCAGTGTCCCGATTTTCTCACCGGCGACCGCGCGGGCGATATTGCCATTGGTCAGCAGGTTGAACACCAGGATCGGCATGCCATTGTCCATGCAGAGGCTGAACGCCGTGGCATCGGCCACTCGGAGCCCCCGGTCGATGACCTCGCGATGGCTGATCGCGGCGATCAGCTCGGCGTGCGGATTCTGCCGCGGGTCCGCTGAGAACACCCCGTCGACCGCCTTCGCCATCAAGACCACCTCCGCCCCGATCTCCAGTGCCCGCTGCGCGGCCGTGGTGTCGGTGGAGAAGTACGGCAGCCCCATGCCGGCCCCGAAGATGACCACCCGGCCCTTCTCGAGGTGGCGGACGGCGCGCAATGGCAGATACGGCTCGGCGACCTGTCCCATGGTGATCGCCGTCTGGACGCGCGTGACGATGCCTTCCTTTTCCAGGAAGTCTTGCAGCGCCAGGCTGTTCATCACCGTGCCGAGCATGCCCATGTAGTCCGAGCGGGTGCGTTCCATGCCGCGCTGCTGCAGTTGCGCGCCACGGAAGAAGTTGCCGCCGCCGATCACGACCGCGACTTGGACACCGTCGCGAACCACCTCGGCGATTTGGCGGGCCACCCGCGCCACGACATCGGGGTCCAGCCCGACCTGGCCACCGCCGAACATCTCGCCGCCAAGCTTGAGCAACACCCTGGAGTACTTGGGCCGCGTCCGCGGCTGCCCGGCAGCTGATCCATTCTCCGGTGCCGTGGGCTCCCTGGACTCCGTCATCACGCTCCTCGCATGAGAGTGCCATCCCGGGGGTTAACTCCTCCGGAACGGCATTTCACATCCTGCCTCATCGCAGCACACGCCGGCGTCGGTGGGGTGCGTTATGCGCCGAGTTGGCGATGCGGACGATCTTTCGCGGCGATCGACCCATGTGTCCAGCGGCGGCGCTACGCCTCGTCGGCTTGTCGCTACGCATGTTTGAGGCATGACCGTAGTGGGGAATCCGCACCAACGCGGCGGGAATTCACGGTCTTGAGAAAGAAGGGCCCATTGTCGCCGTATGACCGGATCGATCGCGTTGGCGATCGGTGGTGAGCGCGAATCGCTCAGGTACGCCTACGAGGAGGAATTGAATCCATGGCGGACAACAACTCGGGACCTGCAGAAGCCGTCAAGGGCGTCGTCGAGGACGTCAAAGGCAGGGCGAAGGAGGCCGTTGGTGCGGTGACGGGTCAAGACGACCTCACCCGCGAGGGCCAGGCCCAGCAGGACAAGGCGGAAGCGCAGCGCGACGCGGCGAAGAAGGAAGCCGAGGCCGAGGCGGCCCGCGGCGGCGCCGAAGCCGCTGAACAGCGCCAGAAGGACAATCAGTAGCTTGCTGGGAGGATGGGTCCGGTCTGTGGAAACGGACCGGGCCCATCGACTTTTCCGGGTCAAGACGATCCCGTCCGGCTAGCAGGGCCGGCGCGGTCCGCGAGCCGCACAAAAATCGTTTGCATACTTTCGCCGCGAGTGGGTAATCACCGCTGCGCTGGCTGACATCTCCCCAGGAGATGCCTACGGGCCGAGGCCGAAAACGGACCCATGTTCTTCGGGAGATGTCGTTGGACGTTCTGCTGCTGACCGACGCGGAGGACTTCGAGCGCGCCCTGCCGCCCCTGACTTCGTTCGGGCGGATCATGCGGCGCGCGCCCCTGATAGCCGACGGCCAGGGGCCGGGCGAAGCCGGCGACGTCGCCATCGTCGATGCTCGCGGCAACCTCGCGGCCGCGGCGGCGGCCTGCCGGCGCCTGACAACCAATGCCCCCGCCACCGCAGTGGTGGCGTTGGTGGCGCCGGCCGACGGCGTACCGGCAGACGTGGACTGGAATGTCGACGACGTCATACCACCGGGAACCGACTTCGACGAGCTGCAGGAGCGGCTGCAGCGGGCGATTGCGTTGCGGCGCAGGGCAATCAACGGCAGTCTGCGGTTCGGCGCCCTGCTCTTGCACCCGACCAGCCTCACCGGATCACTGGAAGGCAAGGACCTGGGTTTGACGCTGACCGAGTTCAAACTGCTGACTTTCCTTGTGCAGCATGCCGGTCGGGCATTTACCCGGACCCGCCTGATGCATGAGGCGTGGGGCTATGACAGCAACGGCCGAGTCCGTTCGGTCGACGTCCATGTCCGGCGCCTGCGCGCCAAGCTCGGACCCCGACATCAGTCGATGGTGGACACCGTCCGCGGTGTCGGCTACATGGCCGCGACCCCACCGCATCCGGAATGGATCATCAGCGAGCCGACGCTGACATCGGCGCCGACGGATTCCGCCTGGGACCCGGTCGCGCAGTGACGCACTGAGCCCGAATCGCACTGTCCGAGAGGGACTTCGGGGATTGATCAGCCGAAGAGCGGGAAGGCGCGCTTTCGCGCGAGCGCGTCCATGCCGTCTTGGATCGCGTCCTGGATCTCGCGGTACTTGCGATCGATGTACGCTTCGTCCTCCGCGCGTGCGGGATCGTGGTCGAGCTCCACGGCGGGCATGAACCGGGTCCTGATCTTGGCCGGTAGCGGCAGCTGCGGAAGCGCCGCCGGCGCGATCCCCCACGGCAGCGAGATCGCCAAGGGAAACACTTTGAGGCGCAGCAGGCGGTCCAGCTGCAAGGCCTTCGACAGCTTGTCGCCGCGGATGAGCACAGGCATGGCGTCGGCGCCGCCGACCGTCGCGATCGGCACGACGGGCACCCCGGCCCGAATCGCCATCTTCACGAAGCCTTTTCGGCCCGCCAGGTTGGCCTGGTCGCGCTCGGTCCACGGGCGCAGCGAGTCCACTTCCCCGCCGGGCCACAGCGCAACGTCGCGTCCTTCGGCCAGGGCCGTGGCGATCGCGTCCGGGGCCGCCGGAAGCACACCCATCGACCGGAAGTACCGGCCGATCACCGGAATCGCCATCAACGCGTCATGGGCCGTGCCGTGCAGGGGGCGTTCCTGCCCGAAGCGCCGCCACCATTGCAGGCCGACGGTCCAGGCATCCCAGACGAAGGGAGCGCCGGAGTGGATCCCCACCAGCAGAACCGGCGGCTCCGGGACGTTCTCCCAGCCGTCGATCTCCATGCGAAACCAATAGTCCACCAGCACATTCCACAGATACTTCTGCCGCTGTAGGCTGGCCTCTTCCTGGCCGCGGAGGTCCCACCGACCGGCGCGCTCGGCGACCCAGCCGCTCAGTCCCCCGCCCTGACCGCTGCGCCGATCCTCCATCGCCGCCCGCGCCCGCTCGGCGTTCAGCTGCGCTTGTTCGCGTACTTCGGCTGGCCTGTGATCCGGGTTACCCATGGGTACGGTGTACCCGATTCATCCCCGCACGACGCACCACCGAAGGGCCGAAAACGCACCTCCCCGGGGGGGGGGGGGGGGGGGGGGGGGGGGGGGGGCGGGGGGGGCGCGGGGGGGGGGGGGGGGGGGGGGGGGCGGGGGGCGGGCGGGGGGGGGGGGGGGGGGGGGGCGGGGGGGGGGGG